>JBKJQC010000991.1:0-4873 GCA_046593995.1 Polyangiales bacterium | reverse complement strand
CGCGTGCTTGCCCTCGTGCATGCCGCCGAAGTCGTGATGCTTCGCTGCGATCGCGACCTTGCCGTCCTTCGTGACGGTGGCGCCGTGGAGCACGTTGGTGGGGGCGCCGCTCGGGGGCTTGATCGCGTCGATGTGGACCGTGTCGCCGACCGCCAAGCCAACCGCCAGGGGCGTGTCGGCGTGGGCGCGGACGATCTGTCCGTTGTCGAGGAGGAGGCCGCCGATCTTGCCGTCGGGGGTCGGGAGGATGCGGGCGATCTTCGCGTCGAGCGAGATCTTCTCGATCGTCTTCGCGGGCCCCGCATGGATGGGCGGCTCGGTGCTCAGAGCATTGGCGCTCTGGTCCGTGTCACTCGTGCCGACGGGCTGCGTGCAGCCGATCGCGAACACGGCGGGGATGGCGAGGGCAACGAGCAGCGAGCGAATCGAGGTCATGGCGGGTATCTCCTGGCGTCGGGTGAGACCCTGACGACGGTGGGGGACACTGCAGGCGGCGGGCCACGCCCGAAGTCGCTGATTTGCGGGAAAAACAAGGGTTCGGACGGTGTCCGGAATCCCGACGTCCGCCCGCCGGGCCGACAGTCGCCGCGCATGCGAGGATCGATCGGTGACCGCTCCGCAGCGAGGACCGCCGGCGCCGCTGGCCGATGTCCACCTACCGTTCCCGGTCGCGCAGGAGCGGATCGCGCTCGTCACGCAGGTGCGTGGCTCGTTGATCGCTTCGTCCCTCAACGCCGCGCGCGAACGCGGCCTCTTCGAGCGCTACCAGGAAGCCCTCGAGCGAAAGCACCATGCCGCGATCTTCGAGAGCATCGCGGCGGACTGGCTGCCCACCGACGTCGGCATGGCGCACTACCGCGCGATGGACGCCCTCGGTCTGACCCCGGGCGAGGTCTTCGACATCGGACGCGGCGTCGCCGATCGCGTGCAGGGGACGGTTCTGGCGACTGCGGCGCGCCTCGCCAAGAGCTCGGGCGTGACTCCCTGGCTTCCACTCTCGAGCCTCCACCGACTCTGGTCCCGCCTCTTCGAAGGCGGCGGTGTCGCGGTCTACAAGGTCGGACCCAAAGAAGCACGCA
Source organism: Polyangiales bacterium (assembly GCA_046593995.1). Lineage (GTDB taxonomy): Bacteria > Myxococcota_A > Polyangia > Polyangiales > JADJMO01 > JALHOE01. The sequence continues at coordinate 3,794 of JBKJQC010000991.1, read as the reverse complement.
TCGACATCGTGCGCGTCCCCTTCGCAGAATTCGCCTACTTCCGCGGAGCCTTCCGCGGCCTGGCCGCCGCCGGCTTCGAGATGTTCTCGAACCGCGTGTACGTCACCGAGCTCGCGCGCTTCGCGTCCCCGACGACAATCGTGTTCCGCGTCGCGTGGGTGTGAGCGCCCCGGGCCGTGAAACCAGCGGAGCGGTCCATGCTCAGTCTCGGCAGCGGCCTGCCGGGGACTGTGCGATGGAGAGGGTTTCAGCGTCGGGGAGCGCGCGGTTGTAGAGGCCGACCTCGTCGAGGATGCCGGTGAAGGCGGTGCCGCCGGCGGCGTCCGCGCCGATGCGGAGCGAGACGGCGTTGGCGGGGATGGCGATGGTGCTCTGGACGACGCGGACGTTCACGCCGTTGAGGTAGAGGCGCATGTTGGCGCGGTCGTAGGTCGCGGCGACGTGCGTCCACGTATTGACGGCGACCGAGGTGGGCGTCTGCGTCGTGCCCGGCGAGGACGTGAAGCGGAGCCGGCCGACGCCCGCGGTCACGTCGAGGAAGTAGCCGTCGGTGCCGTCGGCGGTGATCTTGTCTACGATGCGTCCGTTGAGGACCGTCGGGTAGATCCACGCGTCGATGGTGATCGCGGTGCCTGGGTCGAGGGCGGGCGCGTCGGGGATGAGGCCGATCAGCGGGGGGCAGGCCCGCATCGCTCTCGTCGAGGCGTCAGCCTCTCATCGCGGCGCGTAGCGCCTTCCGGTACGCGCGCACGAGCGGTGTTTGATCCTCGTCGGGCCTGACGAACCGCAACAGCAGATCGAGATCGAGGTCCGGCAGCACCACGCTGTGGGAACGCTCCACGTAGCGCGAGCGTTCGAGCACGTGGATGGAGAGGACGCCTCTTCGATACCGCCACACCTCACGGACGCCGAGACCGCGATACACCTCGAGCTTGTCGATCCTCGCGCGGCTGCAGATGACCTCGATGGCGAGGTGGGGCATTCCTCTGCGCGCGCCGACGAAGTAGCACTCGTCGGGCTCGAGCCCGCGGAGCGCGGCCTTCTTGCGGAAGGTCTCGGAGCCGGAGCCGTTGAGGTTTACGTGCCCCACGTCGGCATAGGTCTCGAGGAGCCGCGCGAAGATTTTCTTTGCAGCCTCGTGCGGACCCGACGGGCTCATGAGCTCGAGCGCCCCGTCGAGGTAGGTGGTGCGTAGCGCGGGACGATCGCCGAACGCACGGAGCAGCGCCGTGTACTCGTCCCACGAGACTCCGTGGAGGAGGAAGCGCTGCTCGTCGGCGTCGCCGACTGGCTGCAACGAAAGCGCGGGCACCATGCTGGGCAACTCCTGGGTTCGAGGGTAGCACTCGGCTCCATCCCGGCAGGTCGACGGAGGCCTGGCCGCGGTTGCGCGCGCGGAGGTAGAGCCTAACAGTGAGGCGATTGCGCGGCGGCACGCGACGGCTTGGTGGTCTCGCGCGGCGTGACCCGGCCGCCGCGGAATCGGCGTGTTGAAGGAAGCCGTTTCGCGGCGCACTGTGCACTCGCGCGAGCACTCGCCGCGATCGACCGTGCGCCGGACATTGACCGTCACCAGCGACGAAGGTCATCTCTCTTCGCGAGTGCGATCGATACCGACTGCGCTACAAATCATATCGTGGCAGTGACGCAGCAAGAGCTCCGGTTCCCGAACACTTGGGGCGGACGGCGGACGGGTGCGGGACGTCCGCCGGGGACGCGCCGCAGCACCCGCATGCCGCTCGCGACGCCGCCGGCGGCGACGATCTCCAATACGCGTGCATCGCCCCTCGCTCCACGACGTCTTCGGGCAGCGACTGCCAAGGCATCGGCGCGGAGGCGAAGAACCCGCTCTGCGGCGCCGGCGGTACGCAACCCTATCTCAAGGCGTATCCGGGCCTCCGTCACCTGCGCATCGCGCGCGACCTCGGGGCGAATAGCTACGTGGGCTCGATCTGCAACAACACTTACCGCGCCTTCATCCAGGGGCTCGTCGAGAAGATCCGCAGCCGGTTCAAATCGGGCTGAGCCGACCACACCCACCGCGATGATGCCATCACTACCGCGCGAGGGTCGACTCTTCTTGGCTTCCGCCGCCGAGCCAGGGCTCGTCTGCGATGCAGGTTTCGACGATCGACGCGGCAGGGTCGACCTCGAGCAGCAGGTCGAGGAGCGCGATGGCGGCGGTGGACGCGGCGATGAGGGAGCCTGCGACGGAGAACTTACCTTCCACGGTGCTCACGTGTGCTTGCCACACGACCGCGTCGGCGCGCGGCGCGCACCACTCGAGCTCCACCGGTCCGATGCTCGCCTCGGCTTGGACGTCGAGGAGATCCGCGACGCGTCTCGCCGCGCGCACGCCCGATGCACGCGCGAGCACACCTGCGCGACCGTCGTGGAAGCGGGGATCCTGCAGGCTCTCGCGGGCGGCGCGGCCGAGGCGGAGCTCGCTCCGCGCGAGGAGACCGTCGATCGCCGGCAGTCCCGCGGATCCGCGCCAGCGATTGCGCTGCGCGATCTCGGCGAGCGCTCGCCAGAGGAGGCGGGGGTTCGGCGTCAGCACGGTGAGCACGTGACGGTCGATCGAGGTGAGGTGGCTCCAACCGGCGCGCACCGCGGCGAGCCACGGGCCGAGCACCGTGGCGAGGTCGCGAGGGACGTTCGTTGCATCTGGCTCGGCGACCGGGTGGCCGATCTGGAACTTCCCGAAGGGGAGTCCCTTGAGGAGCGCGAGCACGTTTCCGACGTTCACCGCGTCGTCGAGACCCGCGAGCGCGATGGCCTCCCTGGCCTCGACCGAGAGCTGGGTCCAGAGGGCAGGGGGGAGCCGGACGCCGGCGACACCGAGCGCGCGCTGCGCGGCGAGCGGAGGGCGCGCGAGATCAGGGCTGATGTCTTCGAAACCGTAGGTGGTTTGCAACGCGATCGAAGATCGCACGGCCGCCGCGGCTCCGCCAAGGTTTCACCGCGCCGAACGCACCCATTCGCGCATCTTGGCCGGGGGCAGCACGCCGGTCTGGCGGGCGACCTCCTTGCCGCCGCGGAAGATGACGAAGCACGGGATGCTGCGCACGCCGTGTCGTTGGCCGGACGCGACAGCCTCGTCGGTGTTCACCTTCAGGACGAGCACGTCCCCCGCGAGCTCCTCGGCGAGATCCTCCACGATGGGAGCAGCGCTCAGGCAGGGCCCACACCAAGGCGCCCAGAAGTCGACCAGCACGGGCACCGGTGAGGCGGCCACGGTCGAGGCAAGGCCGGCGTCGTCGACCTCCTGCGGATGGCCAGTGACCTCGACCACGTTCTTGCACTTGCCGCACTTGGGGCGTTGCCCCTTGCGCTCGTCAGGGACGCGGTTCAGCGAACCGCACTCTTCGCAACGATAGATCGCCATCTCGAAGTCTCCTCGCGGGTCTAGCGGCGAACGCCGAGCAAGAGGCCATCGGCGGTTGCGATGCACGTGGTGTCGAACGCGCGCGTCGCCTCTTCGTGGAAGCGGCGCATCGCGCTTGCTTCCGGTGTGTCGGCGAGCAGCTTGCCGAAGAAGAATGCGTTGTCGCCGAGCAAGAGCCCGCCGCGCCGCACGTTCTTCGCCGCCCACGCGCCGTAGTGATCGTAGTTCCCCTTGTCGGCGTCGATGAACACGGCGTCGAATGGACCGTCGCTCTCGAGCGTCGGGAGCACGTCGAGAGCCTTCCCGACACGGACCTCGATGCGCTCGCTCATCCCGGCGCGGGCGATGTTCTGCCGCGCGAGCTCGGCGTGCTTCGGCTCGTGCTCGATGGTGTACAACTTGCCGT
>JBKJQC010000758.1:0-7494 GCA_046593995.1 Polyangiales bacterium | reverse complement strand
GGACGGCTCGTTCTACTGGGTCGCCACCACGATCGTTCCCTTCCTCGATAGCGATGGAAACGCATACCAATACGTGGCGATTCGACACGAGATCACTGCGCAGAAGCTGGCGGAGGAGGCGCTGGAGCGATCGGTCTCTGACCTCGAGGCGTCCAACGCGCGCGAGTATGCCCGCGCGTCGACTCTCGACGAGGAGAATCGCCGGCTCGTCGAGGAGCAGACGAAGGAGCGAGCCCATCGCCGGCTGGAGCGCTTGCACGACATCATCAAGCTCTTTGCGAACTTCGACAGCGTCGCGCAGACGCTCGATGCAGCGCTCCGGGTCGTGGCCACGACGCTTTCCATTCGCACCGCGATCCTCATCGAATCGACCGGGCCTTCCAAGATGATGGTGTGGCTCTCGGAAGGTCTGAGCGCCGACGACGCGAGGGCCGGAAGGGAGCGCGCGCGAGCGGCGCACGCCTATCTCGTGGGCGCGGGGTCTCCCGCAGATTCCCCGATCGGCACGCAGCTCGGCGAGGAGACGCTCTGCACGGAGCTGCCCCGAGCCGCGGTGCCCATCGCGCCGGACGAAAAGCCGGTGAGAAAATTCATCGTCATCCCGCTCGCCGTGCCGAGGGGACCGATGTTCGGCATCCTGCAGCTGGAGGCAGCGCAGGTCCTCGACAAGGCCGATCTGATGTTCGTCAACGCGATCGGCAACCAGCTCGCCATCGCACTCGATCGGGATCGCCACTGGCGCCGCGACATCGCTCGGCGGGAGGATGCTGAAGAAGGGCGCACCCACGCCGAGACCCTGGGTGCCATCGCCGAGAGCTCGAGGGACAGGTACGAAGCGCTCGCGGCGGAGAATGCCAAACTCTACGAGCAGGCGCAGCAGGCCGTGCGCGTACGGGAGCAGGTGCTCGCGGTCGTCTCGCACGATCTCAAGAATCCGGTCGCGACGATCCTCATGACCGCACGGGCGCTGGTGAAGAGCGGTCCCCCCGCGGAGAAGGACGGCGGGCTCGCGCAAGCGGCCGCGAGGATCGACCGCGCCGCCGCACGAATGCAGCGGCTCATCGAGGATCTCCTCGACTTCGCGAGCATGGAGGCCGGGCGCTTCTCGCTCGCGCGCGCGCCGCAGGACGCGGCCTCGATGATCGACGAGACGTTCGCGAACCACGCGGCGGCGGCGCAGGAAAAACGACAGCGGTTGACCACGAGCATCGAGGCGGGACTGCCGATGGTGCACGCGGACCGCGATCGCATCCTGCAGGTTCTCTCGAACCTGGCCGCTAACGCCACCAAGGCGACGCCCGATGGCGGGCACGTCACCCTTCTCGTCGAAGCGCGGGGCCGCGATGTCTTGTTTGCAGTCTCCGACGACGGTCCGGGCATCAGCGAGCACGACGTCGCGCACCTCTTCGAGCGCTACTGGCGCAGCGGGTCGGCGCCTTACAAGGGAACCGGCCTCGGCCTCGCGATCGCCCACGCGATCGTCTCGGCACACGGGGGCCGAATCTGGGCCGAGAGCGAGCTCGGTCGTGGCGCCAAGTTCCTCTTCACCTTACCTGCGGTCGAAGGCTGATCGACGTGATGTGAGGTCGCCCGCCTGCGTCCAGCCGGTCCCGCATCGGACGTTCGGCGCGCGCGAACGACGCCGCGTCGAGCGCCACCGCGGCGCCGAGGCCGACGGCTCCTCGCTCGCTGCCTCGTTCCTCTCGCGGTCGCGGCGCCGTGCGAGCGGACGACGCAGTCGCTACACTCGCGGCATGCACGCCGCGCGACAGCACTTCACGTTCGACGAGTACGTGATGCACGAGGAGATCGCGCGGGTGAAGCACGAGTACCTCGCGGGACAGGTGTGGGCGATGTCCGGAGGCTCGCCGGCGCACGCGGGCATCGCAGCCAACGTGAGCAGCCTCATCGCAGCCAACGTGAGCAGCCTCATCGCAGCCAACGTGAGCAGCCTCATCGCCGCCGCGCTCGCGGGTAGGCCGTGCCGCGTCTTCAGCTCCGACCTGCGCATCCGCACTGCGTCGGGGCTCGGCACGTACCCCGACGTGACCGTCGTCTGCGGAACGCTCGAGCTCGATCCGGAGGACCGCAAGGGACACACGGTGACGAACCCGCGTCTGGTAGTCGAGGTACTCAGCCCCTCGACGGAGGGTACGACCGCGGCGAAAAGCTCGAGCACTACAAGACCATCGCGTCGCTCGGAGAGGTCATGCTCGTCGCTCACGATCGCCGAGAGATCGAGATCGTGCGTCGCGAGCGTGACGGCAGCTGGTCGCGACACATCGCCTCGGCCGGGTCGTCGGCGCAACTCGAGAGCCTCGGGGTGGAGCTGCCAGTCGACGACGTATATCGCGACCCACTGGCGTGACGGCTCCCTTGACCGAGGTGAGCGCGGACGCAGCGCGAAGCGCATCACGTGAGCCGCGCGAGCGGCCCGGTGCAAAAGCGCGCGTCACCGAAGGTCGTCATCGAGATGCCGTACGCATTGCACAACGACACGAGCAGGTTGTTGTGGGGCGCGTCGGCGTATTGGACGTAGCGACCCATCCGCAGGCCGCCAACGCCCGCCCCCGCCGCGGTGCCGCCGATCAACACGGTGGGGATGTCGTTCATGTTGTGGGTCAGGCCGTCGCTCATTTCGTTCATCCAGACGATCAGCGTGTTGTCGAGGACCGTGCGGCCATCGACGTCGGGGAGCTCCGAGAGCTTCTTGCAGAAGTACGCGATCTCGCCCGCGTACCACGCGTTGATCTTGGTGAGCTGCTCGCCGGCGGTGCTGTCGTGCGAGAAGTCGTGATGGTTGCGGTTACCGATGCCGAGCCAGGGGAAGATCTGGCCGCTCTGCGACGACGAATAGAGCATCGAGGCGACGCGGGTGACGTCGCACGCGAATGCGCTCGCGAGGATGTCGAGCTGGAAGCGAGACACCTTCGGGTAGTTGAGGGCAGCGCGGACATCGAACTTCGCCGGGGCCGTCGGTGCGGTGCAGCCGGTGGCGCCGCCGAGCGCCTTCTCCACCTCTGCGATCGACGCGACATGCGCCTCGAAGCGCGCGCGGTCCTCGCTACTCACGCGCGAATAGAGCGATTGGAGCTCCTCGCGCGAGTGATCGAGCACGCTCTTTCGCTCGGCGATCCGGCGAAGGTGCTCCTCCTTCGATCCGCTGAGGCCGCCGTACACCCGCTCGAAGAGGGCGAACGGATCGTCGGCCGGGGTCTCCGGTTGGTTTGGACCGCGGTACGATAGGCGCGCGCGGACCGGCGTCGCGGGCACTTCGACCCTCACGCCCGCGGGGATCGAGCCGAGCGGCGTGTCCTTGCCGATCACCGACGCGATCTGCTGATCGACCGAGATCCCGCCGGCGTATCCCGTGAGCCGCCCCATGCCGTCGACCAGCGTGCCCTCGAGCAGCGGCGTGCCGGTGAGCAGCTGACCGATGCCCTTGGTGTGTGAGTTGCCGGGGCCGGCGCTCGCCGACTTCATGTCGAGCCCGCGAAGCACGAGCATCCGCGACTTGAAGTCAGCGAGCGGCGCGAGGATCGGACCGAGCGTGAACGCCGTCTCCGTGCCGGTGGGCCAGAACTTCGGCCCGACCGTGCCGCAGGGGGTGAAGATGCAGAGCAGGCGCTGCGGCGCGGTGATGGGCGCCGCCGACGCGCGGCGCGGCCGCAGGCTCGGGAGCGCGATCGCTGCGAGACCGAGCCCCGACAGACCGAGCATGGAGCGGCGAGACATATTTGTGTGCATGGGCATCACCTGGAAGAGGGGCGGTTGAGGAAAGCATCGGTCGTCGTGATCGCGATCAGGAGCTCGCGGAAGTTGCCGCCGCTCTTTGCGAATGCCTCGTCGAGCGCAACGAGCGAGCAGCCGTCGGCGCGGTGACCGTCACGGTCGAAGATGAGGCGGAACCAATGCTGCGACACGCAACGCTGCACGATTTTGCTCTTCGCGAGCTTCCGCGCGAGATCGGGCACGCCGTCGAATGCTCCCGACGCGTCCTCGGCGTCGATGAGCTCGCCGCGCGCGTCGATGGGCTTGCCCTGATCGAGCGCGCGGAACGAGCCGAGCCCGTCGTAGTGCTCGAAGCCGAGACCGACCGGGTCCATCAGGCGGTGGCACCCCGCGCACGCCTTGTCCGACGAATGCGCCCCCCAGCGCTCGCGGGCGTTCGCTCCGGGCTTCGGCTCGGGGACCATCGGCATGAGCTCGGCCGGCGGATCGGGGAGCTCCTGGCAGAGCAGCCGCTCTCGGATGAACTTGCCGCGGAGCACCGGGTGCGTCTGATCGGCCGCCGCAAGCATCGCGAGGATGCCGGGCTGGGTGAGGATCCCCGCGCGCGTCTTCGGATCGAGCGCCACGCGCGTGAATCCTGGAGCAGCCGGCGCGGCGATCCCGTACACCTTCGCGAGCGACGCATCGACGTACGTGAACGGCGCGGTGAGCAGCGTCTCGAGCCGCGCATCGCCACGCCACATCACCTCGTCGAGGAACGCCCGCGTCTCCCCGCGCATCGACGTCAGGAGCTTGTCGTCGAAGAGCGGGAACGCGTTCACGCTCTTCACCACGCCCTCGAGCTGATCGAGCCCGAACCAGCGCACGAAGAGGTCCTCGATCGCCTCGCGCGCACGGGGATCGATGGCCTTTGCGTCCTTCGGATCGGCAATCATGCGGCGCGCCTGGGCGGCCACCTGCTCCGGCGTCGCCAGCTCGTTGCGCGCGGCGAGCTCGAACAGCGCGTCGTCCGGCATCGACTTCCAGAGGAAGAACGACAAGCGCGAGGCCATCTCGTACGAGTCGATCCGCACCATCGTCTGCCCCGCCACCGGCGGCGTGAGCTCGATGCGATAGAGGAACTGCGGCGACATCAGCATCGCCTCGACGACGACGCGGACTGCGTTCACGAGATCGACCTTGGCGCGCGTCGCGACGAAGAGTTCGAACAGTCGCGTCTTCTCTGGGGCCTCGAGCGGGCGGCGGTACGCGCGTGCCCCGAAGCGCTCGATGAACGTACGCGCGCAGGCCGCCTCGGCCCCGTCACAGGGAAAGAGCGTCGCGAACCGATCGCGGACGGCGTTCGCCGCGAGCGTCTCGGCCGCGGTGAGGAACACGTTCACGTGCAGCGCGCTGACCTGCAGCCCGACCGCCGCCCCCTCGTCCTGCGGGAAGTCGCGCGCGGGTCGCGTACTGTCGCCGAGGAGGATCTCGACGGTGCGGTCGTACTCGACGCGTGAGAGGCGGCGGACCGGCGTGTCGCCGACCGTGTGCTCCTTGCAGAGCGGCTCGTCGGTCGTAGCCGGCGCGGGCGGACCGTCGTCGGCGGGCGGATCGGGTTGATCGCTGCGGTCGCCGATCGAGCCGACGCAGGCGGCGAGCGCGACCGACGCGCCGAGGAGGAGGGTTCGAAGAGGACGCATGGAGCTCTCCCTCAGCACGGCCCGGACCAGCGGGATTTACCGTGCGTTCTGCAGCAGTGAGCACCGGCAGGCCTCACGTGCCGGCGATCGTCGCCGGGACGGTGGGGCCCTGCGCGCCCCACTCACTCGTCGTCGCTGTCGCTGGTGTCGGTGGTGCCGTGCACGCCGCGGATCCGGTGCTCGGCGATCAGCCGGTGGAGATAGCGACGGTTGACGCCGGCCATCTGCGCCGCGCGCGTGACGTTGCCGGAGGTGCGGCGGAGAACGGCGGCGACGTAGAGCGCCTCGAACTTCTCGTTCCACGCGACGCGCGCGTCCTTCAGAGGCATGGCTTCGTCGACGAGCCCCTCGAGCACCGGCACCGACGGCGCGCGCTCGGGATCGCTGCGATCCGCGAACGACGACGACCACCCGAGACAGGCGTTGCGCTCGACGAAATTGCGGAGCTCACGCACGTTGCCGGGCCAGCTGCGGGCCATGAGCGCGGCGTTGACCTCGGCTGGGAGCGGCGCGTCGTCGCCGGTGATCCTGCGATGGAAGTGTCGTGCGAGGATGGCGATGTCCTCGCGGCGTGCGCGGAGCGGCGGCAGGGTGAGCTCGAACACCGCGAGGCGGTAGTAGAGGTCCTCGCGGAAGGTGCCCTCGTTCACGCGGCGCGCGAGGTGGCGGTGCGTCGCCGCGACGACTCGCAAATCGAGCTTGATGCCGCTGTTGCCGCCCACGCGGCGAACCTCCCGCGACTCGAGCACGCGAAGGAGCTTCGGCTGCAGCGCGACCGGCAGCTCGCCGATCTCGTCGAGGAAGATCGTGCCGCCGTCCGCCTCCTCGAACAGCCCCCTGCGATCGCGCGACGCGCCGCTGAAGGCGCCGCGCACATGGCCGAACAGCTCGCTCTCGATGAGCGTCTCGGCGATCGCGCCGCAGTCGACGGCAACGAATGGCGCGTCCTTGCGCCGCGAGGCGTCGTGGATCGCGCGCGCGACGAGCTCCTTACCGGTGCCCGTCTCGCCCTGGATGAGCACCGTCGCGTCGGTGGGCGCGACCTTCTCGATCATCGCGTACACCCGGCGCATCTCGACGCTGCTCCCGAGCACGCCACCGAACGACTCGCGAGGCGAGAGGGCGATGCGTTGCCGCTCGCCGATCTCGACCCGGACACGGGTCGATCCGAGCTGCAGGACCGAGTCCTGCACGAGCTTGGCCTCGACGATCTCGACGCCGTCGACGCGCGTGCCGTTGGTGCTGCCGCAGTCGGCGACGGTGAGGCCCGAGGCACCGAGGCGGATCTCCGCGTGAAGGCGCGACGCGGTCGTGTCCGTGAGGCGGAGGGCGCACGCGGCGCCGGTCCCGATGCGGGTGACGCCGGGCGAAAGGCGGAGCCGCCGCCCGCGCTCCGGGCCGTCGAACACGACGAGCTCAACCGCTGCGAGCTCCAGCATCGGGACGCGCGGCAGCACGTTCGTCGACGGATCCTTCGCGTGCATCGGCGGCGCGATGATAGCGCGAACTGCTGCTACGCTGACTCCAGCCATGGGCGCAGCCCGCGTTGTCGGTCGCTATGCGCTGCATGAGCAGCTTGCCTCCGGCGGGATGGCGACGGTCCACCTCGGCCGCGTCGGCGGCGCCGCGGGGTTCTCCCGAACGGTCGCGATCAAGCGACTCCACGCGCACCACGCGAAGGATCCCGAGTTCGTCGCGATGTTCCTCGACGAGACGCGCCTCGCGTCGCGCGTGCGGCACGCCAACGTCGTCGACGTGCTCGACGTCGTGGCCGAGGGCGATGAGCTGTTCCTCGTCCTCGAGTACGTGCACGGCGACTCGCTCGCTCGCCTCGTGCGTGCTGCGCGGACCGCAGGCCTTCGCATCCCCACGTCGATCGCCGTGGCGATCGTCGCCGGCGCCCTTCACGGCCTCCACGCCGCGCACGAGGCGACGAGCGACGAGGGTGAGCCCCTCGAGCTCGTGCACCGCGACATGTCCCCCCAAAACATTCTCATCGGCACCGACGGCGTGCCGCGTGTCCTCGACTTCGGCATCGCAAAGGCGATCGGCCGGAGCCACGTCTCTCGCGAGGGGGAGC
>JBKJQC010000748.1:0-3325 GCA_046593995.1 Polyangiales bacterium | reverse complement strand
GGACGCGCCGGTAAAGGTGCACCGTCGCTTCGATCGGCTCGCGCGTTTGATGGGCGATCAGGGCGTCGGACGTCTGGCACGCGCGCACGTGATGGTGATCGGCTGTGGCGGTGTTGGCTCGTGGGCAGCCGAGTCGCTCGCCCGCAGCGGCATCGGCCGCATCACGTTGGTCGACTTCGATCTCGTGTGCATCACCAACACCAATCGTCAGCTGCACGCCATGAAGGGGACCGTCGGAAAGTCGAAGGTCGAAGTGATGGCCGAGCGACTGCGCCTCGTCCATCCGTCTGGTCGCGTCGACGCCGTGGCGCGCTTCTACGAAGCGGGTGCGCGCGACGAGATCCTCGGCGACGCACCGGACTTCGTGATCGACGCGATCGACAACGTCACGGCCAAGCTCGATCTCCTCGCGACGTGCGCCAAGCGAAACATTCCGGTGATCACCGCGATGGGCGCGGCCGGCCGCCTCGATCCGACGGCCGTGCGCGTCGACGACCTCGCCTTCACCGTGCGTGACGGTCTCGCGAAGGACGTGCGGAAGTGGCTCGTGCGGAAGCACGACATCGCCCTCCGCGAGGACGGCACGTTCGGGATCCCCGCGGTGTTCTCCGAGGAGGAGATGCTTCCGCCGGCGCAGGTCAGAGCCGACGCGAAGGACGGCTTCGAGTGCGTCTGCCCGCAAGGCCAGAACGACAAGCACTCCTGCGAGCGCCGCGCCCGCATCGACGGAACGGCGTCCTTCGTCACGGGCACGTTCGGGCTCGCGGCGGCCGGCTGGGTCGTGCGCGCCATCGCCGAGCCGGAGCGCGCGTCGCGCACGCTCGTGACCAAGAAAAGCAACCGCGCGCGGAGGTCGCGCCCGGTCTGAGCGCGTCCGCGGCGTCAGAGAGCGTGACCTTTCCGCTCTCGACCGAACCACCAGTCAACAGGGAGGCGAGGAGGCGAGAGGGAGATCCAGAAGGTCTGCCGGGCGCTGCGACCACGTCGATGTAAGCCGTCGCGGCCATGACCACGCTGCTCGCGCGCGGCAGCACATGTTCGACCTCCCTCTCACCTCCCCGTCTCACCGCCTCCCTGTTGGGGATCGGTGAGGCGAACGAAAGTTTCACGACCTCTCAGGCGTGGCGGCGACGCTTCGGCGCGGAGGGGACGCTCGCCTTCGGCGCCGGGCGGATGCCGGAGACGAGGATCTCCTTCACGGCGCCGCGACGATCCCCCTTGGAGTTGATGTTGCGCGTCGCGTCCACGCTCGTGATCTTGAAGCCGGCGTAGAGCGCACGCGTCACGTCGGTGTCGCTGTTCGACAGCAGCACGAACGCACCGACGTCGACGAGACGCGCGAAGGTGACGGCGAGGCGCTCGTGCTCGTCGGGCCCGAACTTGTCGCGCGCGTACGAGGTGAAGCTCGCCGTCTTCGAGAGCGGGACGTACGGCGGATCGAGGTACACGACGTCGCCGATCGCGACGTCCTTGCACGCGGCGTCGAAGTCCTGGACCTCGATCGTCGCGAGCGCGAGCGCGCGCGAAGCCGCGCGGAGGCCTTCTTCGTCGCAGATCTTCGGGTTTTCGTAGCGTCCGAACGGCACGTTGAAGCCGCCCTTCGAGTTGACGCGATAGAGCCCGTTGTAGCCGACTCGGTTGAGGAAGATGGTGCGCGCGGCGCGTTCGGCGAGAGAGAGCGTGCTGCGATCGATCTCGCGCACCTCGTAGTAGTACGTCTCGTCGTTCTTGTGCGCGGCGAGCGCGCGGATGACCCCCTCGACGTCGTCACGCACGGCGCGGTACGTGTCGACGAGCTCGGGGTTGCCGTCGGAGAGACGCGCGCGCTCGATGCGACCGAGCCGCGCTAGCTCGAAGAACACGGCGGCACCGCCGAGGAACGGCTCGACGTACGTGCCCTTCACCGGGTTCGGCAGCCGCGAGAGGATCGCTTCGAGGAGCTGCCCCTTGCCACCCGCCCACTTGAGAAACGGAGCCGGATAGCAGCCATTCGGCCGCCGCCCGCCCTTACGCACCTTGCCGGGGACGGCGTCTGATCGCACTGTCGACATCGATCGCCCTGTCCTATCGCGTCGCGCTCGCGGCCGCCATCGCAGCTCTCGCGGCGGGCACTGTCCCTGCCGATGGAGCGTTGGCCGGTCGACGCGCTCGACCTCGCCGAGGCGCTCCTCAGGTCGTAGCGGGGGGCGGGAAGCCGGGGATCGTCGGCAGCGTGCTCGGGAACGTCGTCGGGATGGTGAACATCGGCGGCGCGGTGCCCGCGTCGGTCTTCGTCAGTCCCGTGCCCGTCCCGGTGGGAACGGGCTTCTTCCCGGTGCCCGTCGCCGTGGTCGTCGCGCTCACGGACGCGGCCCCTGCATCGGCGACGACCGGAGGAGGCGTCGGCGCGGCCGGCTCTTCCTCTTCGGCAGCCTTCTTCTTCTTCTTGGGCTTCTCGTCTTCATCCACGGTCGCGGCGCTCGGCACCGGTGCGGCTTCTTCCTTCTTGCAGGCGATGCCGAAGGCAGGGAGCACACCGAGGACCAACGCGAGGGCCACGAGCACGGGAGCGCGAACGGTCATGCTCCCGAGTCATACACGCTTTCGCCCGAAAGCTCACGTGTTGGTCGCGGGCTCGGCTACGTCGTCCGGCGTCGAATCAATCGCGACTGCACGAACTGATAGAGGACCTTGCAGACGTCGAACGAGCCCATCGAGACCGCGCCGATCACCTCGCGGACGGAGCGCTCCCCGTCGACGGCCATGATCACCGCGCGCTCCTCGCGGCTCAGGCGGGCCGTGCCGAGCGCCTCGATCGCCCCCGGGTCGCGGTAGAACACCTGCTCGAAATCGCCGAGCGCGCCTTCCATCAGCCGCCACTCGTCCACGCGCCGGAAGCCTTCCATGACGATCGATGCGACGGGCAGACCGAGCTGCGCAGCGTTCGCCTCGCTGCGGGTCGCCTTCTGGTCGAACGCGAAGCGACCGCGCGGCCAGCGCAGCACGTCGTAGATCAGCTCGGAGGTCTGCCGTGCGAGCGCCTTGACGATGTCGTCGCGGCTGAGAATTCCTTCCGCGACGAGCGCCTCGCCGAGCAGACGCGCGCGACCGCTCGCTCGTTCTCGCTTGATGAAGTCGTCGAGCTGCTGCCGCTCGAGCTTCCCGCCCTCGACCACGTAGCGACCGAGGCGGAACTCGTCTGCGGCGCCCTTCGAGGTCGCGAGGTCGACGAGCCCGTCTCGCATCGCGACCTGGATCTCGGTGGTCGGGCTCCAGACGGTGAGCACGCCGGTCTGTCGTTGGAGCTGGAGGAGCTGGAGCACCTCGGCGAGCGGAATCGCCGCGA
>JBKJQC010000713.1:0-16380 GCA_046593995.1 Polyangiales bacterium | reverse complement strand
CGGACCGAGGGGACCTTCGCGTATTGCACGCGGACGCGACGTTGGAGGTCGATCTTCTCGAGGAGCTCGGCCTCTCCGCCGCGGGCCTCGCGTCGCGCGGCGGCGAGCTCGGGGGCGAGATCGAGGAGCAGCGTGAGGTCGGGTCGCCGGGCGTCGGCGTTGAGCGTCGCGATCCACGTGAGCGCGCGATCGGCCTCCTCGGCCTCGCCGCGCATCGCCGATTGGTACGCGATGCTCGGCGCGTCGTAGCGATCGCAGAGCACGATCTCGCCTCGTTCGAGCCGGGGGAGGATCTCGTGCTCGAGGTGCTGCAGACGGTCGGCCGCGAAGAGCAGCGCCATCGACGACCAACCGGGGACGCCGTCGACGAGCTGGCGTCGGAGGTACTTGCGGATCAGCGCGCCGATCGGCCAATCGCTCGGCTCCGCGGTGACGTGCACCGTGCGCCCGCGTGCGACGAGCAGGTCGCGGATCTTTGTGAGCTGCGTGCCCTTGCCGGCTCCGTCGACCCCGTCGACGACGATGAACAGACCTCGCGTCGGAGGGAGCGTCGCGACGCTCATGGGAGGAGCGGCGCGATCGCTTCGTGGAGGGCACACACGAGCGCGTCGACGTACTGCGCGTCGACGACGAGCGTGGCGCGCAACGGTCCGATGACGGCCGCGCGGATCTCCATCCCCTCCAGGTCTCCCGCCGCGGCGAGCAGACGCTCGGGTGACAGCGGTGCGAAGGGCCCCGTGAGACCGTCGCCGACGGCGGTCACGGCGCCGAGGCCCGCGACGAGCGTCGCTTCCGGCAGTCGCGCTACGAGCATGCGCTCGGCGCGCGGCCAGTCCGGCGCGTTCGACAGCGAGAAGAACGCCGTCACGGTGCCGCTCGCATCGACGCTCAGATCGCGCGGCGAGATGGCGGCTTCGACGCACGCGGCCCCGAGCGACCGGAGCGCTCCGGCACCGCCGGCCATCGTGAGGAGCACGAGGTTCTTCTCGCCCGACACCGCCGCCACGCCAAAGCCTTCGCCGCGTCTCGCCCGCACGACGGTCTGCCGCGCGCCCGCGGAGGGGAGGGCGCCCTCGTAGCGCTGACCGGTGTGCCGAGCATGGATCTCGATGCCCGCGCGCTTGGCCCACTCGACGGCCTGCGCGTTGAGGACCTTCGCGCCGCCCTCGGCCATCGTCTGCAGCGTGTCGTAGTCGATCTCGGGGAGGTGCTTCGCGCCTTCGACGACGCGCGGATCCGCGCTGTAGACGCCGTCGACGTCGCTGTAGATCTCGCAGCGGATCGCGTTCAACGCAGCGGCGAGCGCGACCGCCGTCGTGTCGGAGCCGCCGCGGCCGAGCGTCGTGATCTCCTTCGAGAGGCTCACGCCCTGATAGCCCGCGACGATGACGATCTTCCCCTTCGCGAGCTCCTCGAGGATGCGCTCCGGACGCACCGCGATGATGCGCGCGTCGAAGTGTCGATCGGTCGTGATGATTCCGGCCTGCGAGCCGGTGAAGCTGATCGCCTCGACCGCCTGGGAAGGGCCGCGGGCGCGCGCACGGCGCTGGAGGGCGATCGAGAGCAGCGCCATCGACACGCGCTCACCGGTCGAGACCAACATGTCGAGCTCGCGACGCGGCGGCTCGGGGTCCACCTGACGCGCCTGCGCGAGGAGTCCGTCGGTCGCCTTGCCCATCGCCGAGACCACGACGACGACGCGATGACCTGCGGCATGCGACTCGAGGATCTTGTCGGCCACGCGCTCGAGGCGCTCGAGATCGGCGACCGACGATCCGCCGTACTTCTGGACGACGATGCTCCCGCCCTCGTGAGGCTCGTGCGCGAGGCCTCCCCCCGGCCCACCGAGGGGGCGCTGCTCCTGTTGCATCGCGGTCAGTTGCATCGCGGGCGCTTGCATGACCGGGCGGTTAGCACGCGCCGGACCGATGGGACAAACGCGGCCCCCTCACTGAAAGACGTATTGATATTGAAAGTCCTTTTCATTCCGCCAACACGTCCCTAACGTGTGGTACCGGGACCGACCCGCCCTATGCGTCGCGCGCTCACGCTCGTCTTCGTGCTCCTGTCGCTCGTGCTCACGGGGCTGCTTCCGGGCGTGCTTCCTGGAGTGAAGAGCGCTCGAGCCGGCGAGGTGTCGCCCGGTGCGATCGCAGACGCGCAGCGGCTCGTGGCCGTGCTCGAGTACGTCGCGGCGGATTACCCCGCGGCGTCCGCGACGCAGTCGAAGTTCGAGCTCGACGAGCAGCGCGCGTTCCTCGCCGAGGCGATCGCGATCGCGAAGTCGGACTACGTCTTCGCGGCTTCGTTGCCACGCCTCGAGTCCCTCGAGGCACAGGTCGCGAAGGGGAGCCCCGAAGGCGTCGGCGAGGTCCGGCGGACGTGCGCGACGCTCATCGAGGAGATCGTCGAGGCGACCGGCATCGCGCGCGCGCCGCGTCATCCGCCCGAGCTCGCGCGCGGCAAGACGTTGTTCGAAGCGCAGTGCGCGACGTGCCACGGGGCCGACGGCAGCGCGAACACCGCGGCCGCGCAGAAGCTCGATCCGAAGCCGGTGAGCTTCCGCCAGGGGCCGCGCATCGATTCGCTCACGCCGTTCCGCGCGTTCAACACGATCACCTACGGCGTGAAGGGGACGGGGATGCCCGCCTTCGCGACGCTCGCAGAGCACGATCGCTGGGCGGTCGCGTTCTACGTGCTCTCGCTCCGACATCGCTGCGAGGGGGACACCCCGCGCGTCGCCCTCGAGCGCCTCGCCAACGCGAGCGACACCGAGCTCGCGAAGGACCACGGGCAGGCGGCGGTCTCGTGCCTCCGCACGAACCTCCCAGCGGTCGACGTCGGGACGCAGATCGATCTCACGAAGTCGCTGGTGCAGACCGCGATGCAGAGCGCAAAGCGCGGCGACCTCGTGACCGCGCGGCAGGCGATCCTCGACGCATATCTCTCCGGCGTGGAGCCGATCGAGCCGCTGCTGAAGAGCCGTGATCCGGGCCTCGTGAGTCGTCTCGAGGAGGCGTTTCTCGCGCTCCGGCTCGCGGCCGAGCGCGGCGATCGCGATCTCGATCCGCCCGGCGCGCGCGTCCTCTCGCTGCTCGAGACCGCGCGCAGGAGCGGCTCGAAGGTGCAGGCGAGCTCCGTGTTCGGGCTCTCGTTCCTCATCCTCATGCGCGAGGGCTTCGAGGTCGTCGTCGTCCTCGGCGCGCTGCTCGCCGTCCTCAAGAAGATGGGCGCGCGCGACCAGACCGCCGTCGTGCACGCCGGCTGGATCGCCGCGCTCGTCGTCGGCGCGCTGGTGTTCGTCTTCGCGCGGAAGTGGGTCGCCGGCTCGAACCGGGAGTGGCTCGAGGGTGTCGTCGCGCTCGCCGCCGTCGTGATGCTGCTCTACGCGGCGTTCTGGCTCAACGCGCGCTCGAACACGCGCAAGTTCATGGGCGAGCTGCGCGAGAAGATGAAGGGCGCGCTCGCCGACAAGGACGAGAAGGGCACGCCGCGGGTCGCGGTCGGTCTGTTCCTCATCTCGTTCTCCTCGATGCTGCGCGAGAGCGTCGAGACCGCGATCTTCCTCCAAGGTCTCGCGATCGACTCCGCAAAGGCGACGGCGTGGGGCGCGGTCTCTGGGCTCCTCGTCCTCGTGGTGGTCGTCGTCGCGATGGGTCGCTGGGGGCTGAAGCTACCCCTGAAGCTCCTCTTCGACGTGTCGACGATCCTCCTCTTCGCGACGGCAGTCGTGCTGCTCGGCAAGGGGATCCACGCGCTGCAGGAAGTCGGGATCGTGCCTCTCCGCCCGATCCCGATGTTCCGCGTCGACCTGCTCGGGATCTTCCCCGACGTGTATGGCCTGGCCGCGCAGGTCGTGCTCGCGGCGGCGCCGTTGGTCGTCCGCCACCTCAAGAAGGGGGACGACGCGCGGGCTGACGCGCACTCCGCGGCGTGACTACTCCTTCTTCTCGATCTTGCAGTAGTCGACGATCTTCTCGGTGAGGTCGTAGCGCTTGGTGTTGAGCTTGCCGATCTTCTTCAGCCACTCGTCGATGCTCGCCGCCTTGTCCTTGTAGGTCTCGGCGTACTCCTCGAGGTTCTCGGCATACTCGTCCTTCACCTTGGCGAGCTTCTCGTCGTCGACCTTCTCCTCCTTGAGGAGCTTGGCCTCCTTGGTCATGATCTTCGCGATGTCCTTCAGCGCGCTGTCCTTGTCCTCGCGCGCGCGCTGGATGTTGACCTCGGACTCCGCGACCTCGACGAGGACGTGGGCACACGCCGTGGTCTTCTTGTCCTTGCAACCGACGAGCATCGAGCCGAGGGCGACCGACACAGCGAGCACGACGAGCTTCTTCGACATCTGTCCTCCGGGACCGTGACCGCGCCGAGACCTTCACGCATGAAGGCGGCGCATGGGAGCGAACCGGGACGGAGGGTCGCTGCGTTGCCAGGGCCGGGTCAAGAGCCGAGCGGCAGCGAGCAAGCGCCGCGGGGGCCCGCCGGGGCGGACCGAGCGGCGGTCGCGCGGCGGTCGCGCGTGAAGATGGACCGCAAAAACTGAACGACCCCCGAGCTGGTCGAGGGTCGTCGGTCTGTACGGAGTGCGAAGGAGGGGACTTGAACCCCTATGCCCTTTCGGGCGTTAGCACCCCAAGTTAGTGCGTCTGCCAGTTCCGCCACCTTCGCGCGTCGTCTTCACCGTTCGGTCCGAGTGCCTCGTCCAAAACTCTCGCAAACGGTTCGCGCACCTTAGGCAAGCCGCGCACGGTGTCAAGCACGTCTTCGGGGCGGGCGAGCAAGCGCTGGATCATGCCGGCGGCGGGACGTGGACATTGTCGTGCGCGCGTCAACGGATCGCGACCGCAGGTCCCGCTTGCGGACCACCGTCCGACGGTTAGCGTCCGGGGGTCATGTCCGAAGCACGGCTCGCGGTGACCCGGGATGGTGTCGACCTACCCGAAGAGCAGGCGCGCGCGCTCTGGCGCGCTTTCAGCGAGCACATGGAGCGCAATGAGCACGACCTCGAGGGGTTCGCGCGCGATCACGGGTTCGCCTCCGTGCGCGCCGAGCATCGTCGCGGGCGCGCGGTGTTGATCATCTCGACGTCGGTCTCCGCCGGCTCTTCCGGGGACGAGCGCTCGTCGTTCGCGCCGGCGCGCCCCTCCCGTCCGACCCAAACGCCGACCCGCGCCAGCGCGCCGCCGCGGAAGGCCCGGCCTTCGGTCCCGGCCGCGCGCCGCTCGTCGGGCGGCACCGGAAAGCGCTGACGTGAGCACGCCGACCGCGAATGCCACGCGGGCTGCAACGACGGTTCACCTGAAGCCCGGACACGTGCAGCCGATCTGGGCGGGGCATCCGTGGGTGTATGCGCAGGCCGTGGCGCGCATCGAGGGCCCTGCGCCGACGCCGGGCGACGTCGTGCGCATCATGGATCCGCAAGGACACCTGCTCGGTCGCGGGTTCTGGTCGCCGCGGCCGGCGATCCCGGTCCGCCTCGTCACGCACGACGACGACACCGATCTCGAACGCGCCGACTGGTTGATCGCACGGCTCCGCGCTGCCGTCGTCCGGCGTCGCGCGCTCGGTCTCCCCGACGTGAGCACCAACGGCTTCCGAGCGATGCACGCCGAAGGGGACGAGGTCCCCGGGCTGGTGATCGATCGCTTCGGCACCGACGCGCACGGTCGCGGCGGCGTGGCCGTCGTGCAGGCCGGAACGGCGGGGCTGCGGCGTCGCGCGGGGCTGGTGCTCGAAGCGATCCAGGAGGTCTACGCCCCGGAGGCGATCCTCGATCGCACGCCGGTTTCCGTCGCGAAGGGCGAGGGGTTCGAGCTCGACGATCGCCTCTCGCGCGGCGGACCGGTGACGGCGCTCCGCTTCAAGGAGCGCGACCTGGCGTTCGAGATCCCGACGGACCTCGCACAGAAGACGGGCTTCTATTTCGACCAGCGCGCGCTTCGTGCCCGGGTCGAAGCGCTCTCGCACGGTCGTCGCGTGCTCGACGCATACTGCTACGTCGGATCGATCGCGATGAGCGCGGCCCGCGGCGGTGCAAAGCAGGTCGTCGCCGTCGACGAGTCGCTCCGCGCGCTCGAGGTCGCCGCGGCGTGCGCACGGGCGAACGGTCTCTCCATTGCGTTCGAGCGCGCCGACGTGAAGCACGATCTGCCGAAGCGCGCGCAGGCCGGCGAACGGTTCGATCTCGTCATCGTCGATCCGCCGAAGCTCGCTCCGACCCGTGGCGATCGCGACGCGGCCGCGAGCTACCAGACGAAGTTGGTCGAGAACGCCGCGGCCGTCGTGGAGCCCGGCGGGCTGCTCGTCGTCTGCTCCTGCTCGACGGCGATCGGTGCACCGGAGCTCGCGCGCTGCCTCGCGATCGGCGCGCGACGTGCGGGTCGGAGCGCCACCGTCCTCGAGCGACTCGGGCAGGGCGGAGACCACCCCGTCCCGGCCGCGTTCCCCGAAGGGATCTACCTCTCCACGTTGATCGCGGAGCTCGGCTCGCGCTGATGCGTCCGCTCGCGACGATGCGCGACGAGGACGCGCGCGCGCTCGACGTCCTGCTCTTCGACCTCGACGACACGCTGCTCACCCACGGCGTGCTCGAGCGCGCTGCGTACGCCGCCTTGTGCGATCTCGCCGACGCGGGCCTCGGTCTCGTCGCGGTCACGGGACGTCCGGCGGGCTGGGGTGAGGTCATCGCGCGCCAGTGGCCGCTCCTCGGCGCGATCACCGAGAACGGGGCCGTCGCCTTGCGTCGCGTGGGGAAGGGGATCGAGCGCTCGGTCCGCGAGCCGGGGCGTCTCGCCGAGAACCGCGTACGGCTCGCGCAGATCGTCGCCGACGTACGGGGCGCCTTCCCCGAGGTCGAGCTCGCCGACGACGTCGACGCGCGGAGGACGGACGTCACCTTCGACGTCGGCGAACGTCGCGTGCTGCCACGCGCGCAGATCGACGCGCTCCGCACGTTCGTCGAGGCCCGCGGCGCGCGATCGACGGTGTCGAGCGTGCACCTGCACGCGACCTTCGAGGGGGACGACAAAGCCACGGGCACGCTCCGCTTCCTCCAGGAGATTCGCGGCCTCGATCCCGGCGCGGCCCGCGTGCGCGCCGCGTTCGTGGGGGACAGCGGCAACGACGCCGCCTGCTTCGCGGCCTTTCGCACGACGATCGGCGTCGCCAACGTGCGGCCGTGGCTCGCCCGGCTGACGATTCCTCCGGTGTTCGTCACCGACGCCTCGATGGGCGCCGGGTTCGCCGAGCTGGCCCGCCACCTCGTCCGGGCGCGCGCCGGCACATAGCCGTGTACGACCTTGACCGACGCGCAGGGATCGGTAGACTCCGCGCCCCCCCGATTCGCGCAAGTGCACTCCTGCCACGTCCGTGAGGACACGCAGACTCCGGTGCAACCAGGCACTCTCGCCTGGTCGAGTGGGACGGAGCAGCCATGAATCAGTACCCCGGCGTCATCGGACGCAAGCTCGGTAGCACGCAGATCTTCATGCCGAACGGCGATCTCGTCGCCTGCGCGGTCATCGAAGCGGGCCCGAACGTGGTCGTCGGCCACCGCACGGTCGAGAAGGACGGCTACGTCGCCCTCGTCCTCGGCTTCGGCAAGCGCAAGGCGCAGCGCACGACCAAGCCGCTCGCCGGCCAGTTCAAGAAGATCGGCGTCGAGCCGATGCAGCACGTGCGCGAGTTCCGCGTCCCGGCGACCGTCCTCGAGGCGCACCCGGTCGGGTCGACCGTGAAGCTCGATGCGATCTTCACCGAGGGGCAGATCGTCGACGTGAAGGGGAAGACCCGCGGTCGCGGCTTCACCGGCGTCGTCCGTCGCTGGGCCTTCGCCGGCTTCGTGCAGACGCACGGAACCCACGAGTACCGCCGTCACGGCGGCTCGATCGGTACGAACATGACCCCGGGTCGTACGCTCGCGAACATCAAGATGCCGGGCCACTACGGCAACGAGGAGCTCACGGTCCTCAACCAGCGCATCGTGAAGATCGACCTGGAGAAGAACCTCATCCTCGTCGACGGCGGCGTCCCCGGCGCCCGCAACTCGATCGTCTCGGTCCGTGGCGCCATCAAGCGCAGCGGCGGCAGCGGGAAGACCAAGAAGAAGGCCTGAGAAGGTCTTCGTGTGACGGTGGGGCCGACTCGCTCGCGAGCCGGCCTCGCTGCTTTTGTGGCCGATCGGTCGCCGACAGTCGCGAGTCGGCTCCGCGCAGCTGATCGATTGAACACGGAGGCACGGAGGGACGGAGCTTCGAGAGTCTGCCGATCGACGCTTCGAGGGACTGGCCGCAGTCCGTACCTCGACGCAGTGGCCGGCGAGACGTCGCCGAAGGCACGCGGCAGCACTTCACCGACCTCCGTGCCTTCGTGCCTCCGTGTTCAATCCAATCTTCGGTCGCGACGGGGAGCGCGCGCGCGAGAAGCGACCGCGTGCTGGCGTCGAGACTTCGCACCCTAGACCCTAGACCCTAGACCCTAGACCCTCGATGCGGTTGAGTGTCCCGCAGCGTGACCTCCGCCACACCCCCGGACCGTCCGAGCGCGTCTTCGGAGGACGAAGCGGCTGCGCGCGAGCTCGAGGAGTCGGTCGCCGCGCTGCCGCCGCGGTACGAGCCGAACGCGCTCCTTCGCTGGCTGTATCGGCGCTTCTTCGATGCGATCGAGGTCGATCCTGCTTGGATCGAGCAGGTGCGCGCGGCCGCGTTGCGCGGCACCGTCGTCTACGCGCTCCGCAACCTCTCGCTCCTCGACTTCCTCGCGCTCGACCACCTGACGAAGCGCTTCGGCCTCCCGCAGATCCGGTTCGCCAACAACCTCGGTCTGTGGGTGCTCGAGCCGTTCGGGAAGGGGATGCGTCACGCGTTCAGCCCACGCACGCGCGACGACGACTTCGTCGAGCTGCGCGCTGCGGTGAAGGCGCGGACGAGCGTCGCCCTCTTCCTCAAGCGGCCGCCGATGGTGCTGCTCGAGCGCTCGCAGACCGGACGCGGGCTCCTCGAGGGGGACGAGTACGTGCGCGAGCTCCTCGAGCTGCAGCGCGAACGCACCCGCAAGGGGGACAAGGAGCCGCTCCTCATCGTGCCGCAGGTGTTCGTCTGGTCGAAGCGGCCGGACCAGCGTCGTCGCTCGATCATCGACATGTTCATCGGCACGCCCGAGTGGCCGAACGCGATCCGCTCGGCCGGGCAGTTCCTCCGGAACTACCGGGACGTGCGCCTCAAGGCGGGGCAGCCGCTCGATCTCGCCGAGTTCCTCGCGACCGAGGAGGGCCCGCAGACCTCGACGCAGGAGCCGACACGCGCGAGCGTCCCGGCGGGCTTCGCGCTCGGCGATCCGCGGAGCGACGCGGTCGTACGGCGCACGATCTACATCCTCCTGCGCCGCCTCGAGCGCGAGCGACGCGTGATGATCGGCCCCGTCGTCAAGCCGAGCGATCGGATCATCGACGAGGTCGTGCGCACGCCGCGTGTGCGCAAGCTGATCGAGGAGCTCGCGGGGGAAGGGCGCGCCGAGCGGCTGCTCTTCGAGGCGAAGGCGCGGGCCATGCTGCGGGAGATCGCCGGAGCGCCGGAGCCGGACGTGATCCGCACGATGGGCACCGCGATGGAGCAGGTGTTCCACCGCATCTACGAGGGGCTCGAGATCGATCGCGCAGGCATCGAGCGGCTGCGCGAGGCGTCGCGCAAGGGGACGCTGATCCTCCTCCCGAGCCACAAGAGCCACATCGACTATCTGTTCGTCAGCTACGTCCTCTACAAATCCGACATGCAGGTCCCGCTCATCGCAGCGGGTGAAAACCTGTCGTTCTTCCCGCTCGGCTCGCTCTTCCGCCGCGCGGGCGCGTTCTTCATCCGGCGGAAGATCGCGGGGGACCGGCTCTACGCCGCGGTGCTCGACGCCTACGTACACAAGGTCGTCCACGAGGGGCACTCGATCGAGTTCTTCCTCGAAGGGGGGCGATCCCGCACCGGGAAGCTCCTTCCGCCGAAGCTCGGGCTCCTCGCGATGGTCGTGGACGTCGCCCTCGAGCACCCCGAGCGCCCGATCTTCTTCGTGCCGATCTCCATCGGCTACGAGCGCCTCGTCGAGGCGAAGAGCTACGTGGCCGAGCTCTCGGGCGGCGAGAAGGAGAAGGAGTCGGTCGCCGGCCTGATCAAGGCGCTGCGCGTGCTCGCCGAGCGCTACGGCCGGATCAACATGCAGATCGGCGAGATCCTCGAGATCGAGGGCATCCGCCGCGAGCTCGAGCGCGCGCCCCGACGTGCGGCCGACCGTCGGTCGATGCCCCGCGACGCCGGGTTCATGACGTCGTCGGCGCGGCAGGACGGCGAAGCGTTCGTGCCGAAGCGCGCGGTCGTGACGCGGCTCGGGCACCAGATCATCCACGAGATCAACCGCGCGACGTTGGTCACCGGCGGCTCGCTCGTCGCGCTCGCGCTCCTCACGCAGGCCGGGCGAGGCGTGTCGCGCCGTGATCTCGAGCGCCGCTGCGATCTGCTCCTCGCGACGCTCCGCCTCCGCGGCGCGCGCCTGCAACGGTCGCTCGGCGACAGCGAAGGGCGCACCTCGCCGGCGGCGATCGACGGAGCACTCGCGCTCTTCTCGTCGGCGAAATGGCTGCAGATCGAGACCGCACCGCAAGAGGACGACGCGGAGACGGTCTACGTCGTGCCGGACGACGGGCGCCTCTCCATCGACATCTCGAAGAACGTGATCCTGCACTTCTTCGTCCCGTACGCGCTCATCGCGATCGCGCTCGGCGGGGCGAACCGCGCGCCGCTCCGCACGGTCCGCGACCGCGTCCAGTCGCTCTCCCGCCTCTTCAAGTACGAGTTCATGTTCCGCGCCGACGCGACCTACGAGCAGATCTTCGACGAGACGCTGCGCGCGCTCGTCGCGGAAGGCACACTCGGGGCCAACGAGAACGAGATCTCGATCTCAGCGGGCGCCGACGCGCACGCGCGCATCTCGCTCTACGCCTCGGCGATCGCCTCCTACCTCGAGGGGTACCGGATCGCCGCCCGCGTCCTCGGCACGCTCACGAAGGGCTCGGGCGCGTCCGCCAAGGATCTGGGCAAGAAGGCCGTCGGACTCGGCAAGCGCATGTTCCTCTCCGGCGAGGTGAAGCGGCGGGAGGCGATCCAGCGCCCGCTCTTCGAAAACGCGTTTCTGGCCTTCCTCGATCAAGGAATTCTCGCGAAAAACGATGGGAAGTTGGTATTGGCCGAGTCGTTCGGCACAATCGAGGCCGTGAAGGCGGTGGAACGACGGATCGCAGCGCATCTCTCCGGCGTCCTCGACGCGGGGCAGGGCGACCTCGACCGTGACGCAGACGCGAACGCGAAGGAGCCGTCGTGAAGCGTGCTCTCGCGCTGTGCGCATTGACCGCGGTGAGCTTCGGCTGCTCCGCGCCCTCGGCGATCGCCCCGAGCCTCCACGGCTCCGTCGGGCTCCCGCACTCCGGCTTCCTCGTCGGCGGCAAGGAGCTGCCGCGCGAGGGAAAGGGGTACCGCTGGAAATCGACCGCGGATCACCACTGGGGTCTCCCGCGGCTCGTCTCGCTGATCGAGGAGTCGTCCGAGAAGGTCGAGGCCGCGCGCCCTGGCTCCCAGCCGGTCTTCGTCGGTGATCTCTCCGCGAGGGGCGGCGGCGCGTTGATGCCGAAGCATCGCTCCCACCGCACGGGGCGAGACGTCGACATCCTCTTCTTCCTCACGACGCTCGAGGGCGTGCCGGTTCCGAACCCCGCCTTCGTGAAGATCGGCGCCGACGGTCTCGGCGTCACCGAGGGGCGCTTCGTGCGCTTCGACGTCGACCGCCAGTGGCTCTTCGTGCGCTCGATGGTCGAGTCGAAGCAGGCGCACGTGCAGTGGATCTTCATCTCGCGCGTGCTCGAGGCCTTGCTCGTCGAGCGGGCGATCGCGCTCGGCGAGCCGCCGTCGCTCGTGCAGAAGGCTCAGCAGGTGATGCAGCAGCCGGGCGACTCGCTCCCGCACGACGACCACGTGCACGTCCGGCTCGCGTGCGAGAGCGACGAGTTCGCGAAGGGCTGCGACGGCGGAGGACCGCTGTGGGCCTGGTCGCCGCGCCCGGCGAAGCGCATCGAAGCGTCCGCGGCCGATCTCCTCGAAGCGATCGTCGGCCCCTCGGTGCTCGGCGAAGGCAAAGGCTCGGTGGCGCTTGTACCGTGAGCGCCGTGAGTGACGTGGCCACGCGCCTGTTCCACGGTGACAACCTCGCGGTCGCGCGCCGTCTCGTCGACGAGGGCGTCAGCCTCGATCTCGTCTACGTCGATCCTCCGTTCGGCGTCGGCGTCACGCACGGCGCGCGCACGAAGAAGGGGGAGGCGCGGGCGTCGCGGACGTCGGTCGCCTACGACGACGGCTTCTGCGGGATCGACGACTTCCTCGCGTCGCTCGAGCCACGCATCGCGGCCTTCCGCGCGCTCCTCTCGCCGCGCGGTGCGCTCTACCTCCACCTCGATCACCGCACGGTGCACGAGTCGAAGGTGCTCTGCGATCGCGTCTTCGGGCGTCCGCGGTTCGCCGGCGAGATCATCTGGACCCCGGGCAACGGCGGGCGATCACGCGCGCACTGGGGCGCGACGCACCAGACGATCCTCGTCTACACGAAGAGCGACGACGCGATCTTCCACGGGGACGAGCTGCGCGAGCCGTACGCCGCGGGGAGCGCCGCGACGCACTTCACCAAGATCGACGCCGACGGACGGCGCTATCGCGAGCGCACGGTGATGCTCGCGAACGGGCCGAAGACGTATCGCTACCCGATGGACCGCGGCCGGCGCCTCGGCACCGTGTGGACCGACGTACCGGCGATGGCCGCGAATACGCCGCTCTCCCGCGAGACCACCGGCTACCCGCACCAGAAGCCCGAGAAGCTCCTCGAGCGGATCGTGCGCGCATCGAGTGACGAGAGCTCGACGGTGGCCGACTTCTTCTGCGGCTCGGGCACGACGCTCGCGGTCGCCGCGCGGCTCGGCCGTCACGCGATCGGGTGCGACGCGAGCCCGCTCGCGATCGAGACGACGCGCACACGGCTTTCGCTCACGACGGTGGAGGTGGAGCGCGTCGCGTGATGTCGCGCGGCATGCGCTTTGCGATGACGAAACGGATGTTCCGCGCACTCGTCGCTGCGATCGGACTCTCCGCGCTGTTCACGGCGTCGGGCTGCTACGCGCGCGCCGGCTACGGCGCGTCGACCGGCTACTACGACCCGTACTACCAGCCCTACTACGGCCCGCGCGCCACCGTCGTCTACGGCCGGTCCTACGGCCCGGGGTACTACGGCGGCCCCGGCTACTACGGCGGCGGTGGCTACTACGGTGGTGGCTACTACGGCGGTGGCTACCACGGCGGTGGCTACCACCACGCAGCGCCCCCGGTGCACGTGGCGCCCCCCGCCGTCCGCGGGCCGGTCCATGTCGCGCCGCCTGCGTACGCGCCGCGCCCTGTCGTTCCGGCGCGCCCGTACGTCGGTCACTGAGTCGGGCGTCACCGAGTCGGGCGTCACTGAGTCGGGGTAGAGGTTCCAGCATCGAGGGCGCCAGGGAGGGCGGAAGCAATCGCGTCGCAGAGCGCGCGCTCACCGGCCGACTGCGGCGGATCGCGCTCGATGGTCACGGCGGCAGTCGCTGCACGCGCTGCGTCGTCGCGGTGCACACGAATGGACGCAGCGAGCGGGGTCATGAACCGCCGGCGCGCGCCGATGACCAAGGACGTGATGTCCGGACCGACCGCGCGACGCGGTCCTGGTCGCACCGAGAGGATGCGGCCATCGCCGAGCTTGGCCTCGAGCCCCGCGACCGCGTGATCGACGGGATCGACCCACATGTCCACGGAGCCGGCACACCCAGCGTCGAGCCACGCCCCGACGGTGACGGACTGCATCGCCGACAGCTCCTCGCGCGTGAAGCCGAGCGTCGCGTGGACCGTGCGCGCCGCGGCCTCGACGTCGCTCAACCGCGTCTCCGCCGGGGCGCGTACGAGCAGGCTCGCCTCGTCGATCTCGAGCGCGTTCGGCACGCACCGCACGTCCTCGCCGGGATGCGGTGCCGCGGGCGCCGCCGGGAAGAGGTTGCCGAGGTTGAAGATCCCGCGCGGATCGAAGGCGCGCTTCACGGCACGGACGACGTCGATCCCGAGACCGAGCTCGGCGCCGAGCTTCGGTGACTTCGAGCGTCCGACGCCGTGGTGATGGGAGAGCGTTCCGCCCGCGGCGATCGCCGCATCGAGCGCGACGCGCCACGTGCGATCGTACTTCTCCTGGGCGGCCTCCGGCGTCGGCGCCGAGCCCGCGAAGGTGAAGTAGATCGAGCACCCGTCCGGATACGCGTGGCTCAGGTGCGCCATCACGAAGACCTCGCGACCGAGCGCCTTCCGGACGTCGTCGTAGAGCCCGCGGAGCTTCGACCAGGGGGAGGCGACCTCCATCGTGTCGATGAAGAGCCCTGCGCGGATCATCGGCGGCTGCCGATAGCTCACGGCGTAGCGATGCTCGAGCCAGTTGTGCGCGGGTCCTTCGCCGAGATCGGAGCCGCCGAGGGTGCGAACGAGCGCGCGCGTCGCCTCGACGCCGGCCGTCGTCTCCGCGTCGTTCCCCTCGAACACGAGGATCAGCATGGCGTCGAACCCGCGTCCGGGGACGCGCCCTTCGAGGGCGTCGATCACGGCGTTGAACGCGCGCGGGGTGGCGAGCAGCGTCCGCAGGATCTTCGCGCCGGCGCCGGCACCGCCGGACCGCCGCGGCCCCCCCTTGTTCTTCTCGGACTTCACGGCCCCGCTCCGGGCCAGCGCAGCGTCGAACGGATCGTAGAGGCGCGCGACCGCCGGTCGCAGCCCGGCCTGGAAGATCACGCGCATCGCGTCCCAGCCCGCCTCCGTGGTGCGGAAGCCGAAGCTCGCGAAGCCGCGCGACGCGGGCGCCGCGTGCAGGCGCATCGTGGCGGACGTGATGACGCCGAGCGTCCCCTCGCTCCCGATGACGAGCGGGATCAGATCGACGTCGCTCCGCCGTCGCCGCATGTGCACGACGTCGCCGCGGCCGTCGATCAGCTCGAGGTCGACGACCATGTCCTCGATCTTTCCGTAGCGACCGCTGCACTGGCCGGCGCCGCGCGCGGCGAGCCAACCGCCGACGGTCGAGCACAGGATCGACGACGGGAAGTGGCCGATGGTGAAGCCCGCGCGCTGGAGATCTTCTTCCAGCGTGATGCCCATCGCGCCAGCCTCGACGTCGAGCGTCGGCATGTCGCGATCGAGCTTCCGCCAGCGACGCATCTTCTTCAGGTCGAGCACCACGGTGCGCTCGTCGGGGAGGATGCCGCCGCAGACCCCGCTCCCTGCGCCGAACGGCACGAGCGGGACGCCTTCCCGAGCGCACCAGCGGACGATGGCCGCAGCTTCTTCGGTCGTCTTCGGCCACGTGATCGCGGTCGGACGCGTGCCTGCCGCGCGACCTTCGCGCAAATCGACGAGGTGGCGCGGCCACAGATCGCGCGCGTAGGCTACCCGATCGGCCTCGTTCGAGGAGACCTCGACGTTCGCACCCTCTGCGAGACCGCGCGCCCACCCGCCACGAACGAGCTCCGTCATCTTCCCTCGTGTCCGGGCTTGTCGCCGGTTTTCGCTTCGACCCAGTAGCGATCCATCACCTCGAGCGAGGGCTTGGATCCGAATCCGCCTTGCTCCTCGCGCACGCGCGTCTCGACGTGCGCGAAGCGCCGGACGAACTTGTCGATGGTACGCCGGAGCGCCGCCTCGGCGTCGACTCCCGCGGAGCCCTCGGCCGGGAGGTGGCGCGCGAGGTTCACGAGGGCGAACAGGGTGTCGCCGAGCTCGTCCTCGATCGCGTCCGGATCGTTCCTCGCGATCGCGGCGTCGAGCTCGCCGAGCTCCTCGGTGACCTTTGCGCGCGATCCGGCGACGTCCGGCCAGTCGAAGCCGACGCGACCGACCTTCTCGCCGACGCGCTGCGCGCGGACCAGCGCGGGGAGGGAGCGCGGGACCCCTTCCAGCAGTCCGCGGCTCCCTTTCTCGACGGCCTTCTGCCGCTCCCAGTTCTTCAGCACCTCGTCCGAGTCCTCGACCGACACGCGCGGGCCGAGCGTGCCGTCCTCCTGCGTCACGCCGAAGACGTGCGGGTGACGGCGGACGAGCTTGCCGACGATCCCTTCGACCACGTCGTCGGGGCCGAAATCACCATTTTTTCTCGCTATTTCCGCCTGGAAGACGACCTGCAGGAGCAGATCCCCGAGCTCTTCGCGGAGGTGGTTCGGATCGTTCTTCTCGATCGCATCGATGACCTCGCAGGCCTCTTCGAGGACGTATTGCTTGAGCGAATCGGGCGTCTGCTCGCGATCCC
>JBKJQC010000626.1:0-3498 GCA_046593995.1 Polyangiales bacterium | reverse complement strand
GCCAGCACCCCCCGTGAGGGGAGGACCGTCCACGGCGCCGCGGCCGAAGGGCGCCTCGCGATCGAGTGGGCCTACGACAGACCGAGGTAATCAGCTCACGGTGAGCACAGATGCGCTCGCCGAGGCCGATCCGGACGGCGGCAGAACGTCGACCTGATTAGAAGACGACCTTGGTCGGGATGATGCGGGCGGTCTTCGTGCCGTCGCCGAGCTGAC
This sequence comes from Polyangiales bacterium, assembly GCA_046593995.1. Classification (GTDB taxonomy): domain Bacteria; phylum Myxococcota_A; class Polyangia; order Polyangiales; family JADJMO01; genus JALHOE01. Next base: position 3,282 of record JBKJQC010000626.1, on the reverse strand, counting down.
CGCTCGCGTTGGCGCCCCAGCAGCGCACGGCGCCGTCGGCGAAGAGCGCGCACGCGTGCTCGCTGCCGGCGACGAGCTGCAACACCTTTCCGACTCCGGTCAGCTCCATGGGCGTCGCGGTGGGATCACCGGATATCGCGCCCGTTCCGAGCTGGCCCACGTCGTTCGCGCCCCATCCCATCACCGTTCCATCGGCGCGCACCGCGAAGGTCGTGCGCCCACCTGCGACGATGGTCGTCGCCGAGAGCGCGGTGATCGGCGGAGGGGGCGAGGTTCGATCCATCGTGTCGCCGGTGCCGAGCTGGCCTGCGGCGTTCGCGCCCCAGCAGCGCACGCCGTCCGCTTCGAGCGCGCAGGTGTGCTGCGCTCCGAGCGCGAGCTGCGACGGCGAAAACGCCAACGAGACCAACTTCGGTCCGGGCGGAGCGCCGAGCTGCCCCGCATCATTCTTCCCCCAACAACTCCACTCGCTCGCTCCGCGCGCGCACGTGTGCGAGCCGCCGGCGAACACCTCGGTGCCTTGGGAGAGCGCGAGCCGCGCCGACGGCTGCAACTGTGCGCTGTCGAAGGGGGTGACCTCGCCGTTCGGGTTCCAGCCCCAGCACAGGACGCCGGCCGGGGCCACTGCACAGGTGTGATCGTTCCCGGCGCTGATGCGGGTCGCGCCGTACACCGCGACCGGAAGTAACAGGTGCGGCGCGACGAACACCTGTTCGGCCTTGCCGTTGCCGAGCTGTCCCGCGGTGTTCGCTCCCCAGCACGTCACGTTGCCCATCGCGCGTGCGCAGGCGTGGCCGCCGCCGATCGCGAGCTCGGTGGTGTTCGTGGAGAGATCGAGCCGAAGGGGCTTCGCTGCGAAGTTTGGAATGCGACCCCAACAGTAGACACCCTTGTCGCTCATGATCGCGCAGGTGTTCTCACCTCCTGCGAAGAGCTTGGTGACGCTCGCGCACTTGCCACCGGCCGCGCAGTAGGTATCGCACGGTCCTTCGACGAACTGCCCGTCGGCACCGCATCGGCCGCCATTCGCTCCGTTGCAGAACGTGTCGCCCGGCATGCAGGTGCCGCAACCCTTCGCACTGCACACGCTCATCGCGCCGGCCGCATTGACGCACGTCGCACCGAGGGTCTTGGGCATGGTGCCGCAGCCGGTGCTCGTGCACGTCGCCGCGAGACAACCGTCCTTCGGGGGCGCGCACTGCGTCGCTGCGTCGGTGCACGCGGCGCACGTCGCGCCCGCGCACACCGGCGTCGCGCCCGCGCACGTCTCGTCGCGCCACGCGCTGCCGTCGTCCGCGCAGACCTGTCGCTTCGACGCATCGGCGCAGCGCGCGGAGCCTCCGACGCAGATCCGCGGTGCCGGCGGCGGGGCGCCGCTGCGATCCAAGCGCGCGGCCACCAACGCGACATTGGCCTTGTAGATCCGTTTTCCGGTGTTCGAATCGGTCGTGATCGTCGCGTCCGTATGCCAGCCCCACACCGCGTAGATCCCGAGGGGCGCCGTCTCGACGTTGGTGACACCGAGGAGGTAGCTCTCGCCGATCTTGCGGCAGTCCTCGGTGACGCGACACGGGGTCGGCGGCGCGCTGACGGAGCGGAACTTGCCGTCGGAACCGAAGCAGCGTGCGCGTGACTCGATGGGCACCGTGAGCATGCGGTCGGGATCGTCGGTGTTGGGCTGCGTGAGATCCGCGTGCGCCGCGCCGAAGCCGTACGGTGCAGACCACGGTGAGAAGCCTCCCGGTGGAGACTCGGGGGTCGCGACCACCTCGACCGAGCCATCGGACTCGACGTGCCAACGAAAGACTTCGCTTCCGCGGTCGACGAGGAGCGCGCCGGATGGCTCGGCTCGGAAGGACGACTCCGCGGGGAGCCGCACAGACGCTACGGGCGGGAAGGTGAAGGCCGTCGTCGTCTTGGTCGCCGTCGTATCGCTGCGCCCGTAGGTGACGTGGGCGCCCGCGGTGTCGCACACGACCCACTCGAAGACGCCGGGGGTCACCTCGCGCACGTAGCGCGCGGCGATGTCACCGAGCTCGTTGTATACGGCCTGCGCGCTGGCCGAGGACGCGGTGTTCATCACCGTGCGGGTGTGGACGTTCAGCGTAGAGACGATCCCGGTCGCGATCACGACTTCGCCGGCGTTCAGCGCCGTCCCCGCGACCGTCGCGGGATCGAAGCGGCACGGGAGCCCGAGGCCGGAGCTCGTTTCGCCGAGGGGATTGATGACGGCGATGCCGGCGCACGTCACCGCTGCCGTGCTCCCGCCCACGAGAGGGACGAAGCTCGCGGGCGACGTGGATGGACGCGCCGTGGTCCCGAGCACGTTCACCGCGCCGTTCGCCGCGACGAACACCGACAGCGCCGACTCGACCTTCGGGTCGAGGCCGCCTCCTCGCAGGCCGACCGTGCCGATCTCGTTGCCGTCCCCCACGCGCCACGTGCGGAGCTCGAGTCGATCGATCGGAACGTCCATCCACTCGGAGAAGCGCACGGCACCGGGGACGAGGAGCGCGTCGAGCCTCTGCAGCGGGGTGGAGTCGGGTACTGGGGTTCCCTGGATGTCCTTGTCGCGGCTGCACGACATCATGCACACGAGCGCCGCGAGCGCGGTCACGCGCGAGAAGTGAAGGCTCATTTCACGTCCCCCATGTTCGGGACGCCGGTGCCGTCCTCGCACTTCGAGTCCTTGATCGCCTGCACGCGCGAGGCGTTCGCTTTCGCGCATGCGAGCAGTGGCACGATCGGTCGCGCGAATCGTGTGTCGCCGATGGTGAACTGGAGCCCGAAGACCGAGGCGTTCGGGATCGGATAGAACGTCGAGCCCTCGGGCACGTTGTAGCTGTACGACGCGGCGAAGCGGAACCACTTCCCCGCGTTGACCGCGGCGAACACCTCGGCGCTCCCCTCGTACTTCCCGACCCGGCGAAACGCGAACGCGCGCCCGCCGGCCTCGAAGTAGCGAATCGAGTACGCCCACGCGACCTCGACCGCGCGGACGAAGCGCTCGGGATAGACGGCCGCGACGCCTTTGATGCGCACGCCGGTCTCCGCGAGATCGTCCACACCGAAGGGGATCTCGTAGAGCGCTTTGTCCGGAGAGGGGGGCGGCGTCTTGTCCGCGTTGAGCGCGGTGCGCGCCTGGACCGCGTGATCGCCCCAGCGATCCACGCCCGCTGCATAGCGCTCGAAGCCGACCAACGGCACGCCGTACTTGCGCAGGTCGATCCGTCGGATCCAAGGCTCGGGCTCGAGAAGGCCGCGCAACGCGGAGAGCGTGCG
>JBKJQC010000616.1:0-5775 GCA_046593995.1 Polyangiales bacterium | reverse complement strand
TCAGCGTCAGACCGCGGCGCGCGCGAGGATCACGTCGCGCGCCTCGGCGCCGTCTGCGACGCCCTCGCGGAGCACGTCGGCCGGACACTTGGCGTGCTCGACGAGCGCACGGATCGGCGCGAGGTGCACGCGCTCGTCGTGCCCTTCACGGTTCTTGATCGCACGCCGCTCGAGGCCGCGATCGGCGATGTCGATCAGCGTCTGCGCGTCGTCGACGAGGCGCTTGCCGCGGAACGCCGCGCGAAGGCCGTCGTAGGGGATGCGCTGACGCACGGCGAGGAGCTCGTCGTGCGAGTAGCTCTCGCAGAGCGATTCGGCCTCGGCGAGCGCGACCTCGTCGTAGAGGAGCGCAGTCCAGAGCGCGGGCAGGGCCGCGAACGTGGTGCCGGGGAGCGAGTCGGCGCCGCGGATCTCGATCGTGCGCTTGAGGCGGACCTCCGGGAAGAGCGTGTTGATGTGCGTCTCCCAGTCCGTCATCGTCGGCCGGTATTTGTTGCCGTTCTCGACGAACCCGTGGTGGAGGAAATCGCGGAAGCGTTGCCCGCGGTTGTCCACCGCGTGGCCGTCGCGCTTGAACATGAACATCGGCGCGTCGAGCGCCCACTCGATGTAGTCGCGGAAACGCGCGCCCTCACGCCACGTCTGCGGCAGGAGGCCCGTGCGATCGGGATCGACGTCGAGCCACACGCGGGCGCGGCGTGAGACCTCGCCGGTGACCTTCCCCTCGACGAACGGCGAGTTCGCGAAGATGGCGGTGGTGAGCGGGCCGAGCTTGAGCGAGAGACGCAGCTTGCGCATCGCGTCCTGCTCGCTCGAGTAGTCGAAGTTCGCCTGCACCGTCGACGTACGGCGCATCATGTCGAGACCGTACTTGCCGCGCGTCGGCAGGTACTCGCGCATGACCTTGTATCGGCTCTTCGGGACCCAATCGAGGTCCTCCTGGCGCGCGAAGGGGTGGAACCCCACGCGGAGCCACGCGATGCCGAACTCGCGCGAGACCTTCTCGAGCTCCGACATGTGCGAGACGAGCTCGCCGGCGATGGCGTGCATCGTGGGGAGCGGCGCGCCCGAGAGCTCGAGCTGTGCCCCGGGCTCGAGGGTGACCGAGGCGTCGCCGCGGCGGAGCGCGATGAGCGGGCCCCCGCCGTACTCGGCCTCTTCGACCCAACCGTGACGCTCGATGAGCGTGCGCAGGATCATCTCGACGCCGCGGGCGCCCTTGTAGTGGAGCGGCGCGCCGGTCTTCGCGTCGACGCCGAATTTCTCGGCTTCGGCTCCGACCCGCCATTGCTCGCGCGGCTTGCACGCGCGGACGAACACCAACTCGAGCTCCGCCTCGTCGCGCAGCGGCGCTTCGGGGGGGAACGCGTGAGGGTGCGGATCCACACTGGACGGGTGGTTCGCCATGTCGGTCGTGGTGGAGTCGGGGCGCGTCACGGACGTGGTCTGGAGCACGGGATAGGGGATGCGAAAACCAGGCTCGCGGTTCCCGCGTCCGTTCTCTGGAGGGGGGGCCTGGAGCGGGGCCGCGGCGCGAGACTACCCCGGAAGGCTGACTCGTGGTGCGTCCACGAGATCGACGAGGGCCGGGAGCGCCGTCATCGCGGCCGGTCCGCCGAGTCCGAGGACGGCCAGACCGAGCGGAGCGAGGAGAGACCAGGCCTCGGCCACCGCGAGCTGCGCGTCTTCCTCCCGAGAGCGCTCTCCGCGCTCCTGTGCGCGCGGCACGAAGCGGGCCCCGACGAACACCTGGGTCGGGCACACGGCCCGCGCCGTCGCCACCCCCTCGGCGAGGGTCGCCGCATCGTCGCCGCGAAGGACGATCGCCGTCGGCAGCGCACCGCCCGAGGTGACCGCCATCAAGGAACCGAGCGTCTGCGCGAGCCGTGCGAGCTCGACCTCGACGAGCACCGGCAGGCGATGCTCGATGGCTGCGGCCACGGCGTCGCGCGCGATCTCGACGTCCTCGACCATCACGAGGATGGCGTCGACGGCGGAGGTCGCGAGTCGCTCCACGTGCAGGCGCGCTTCTTCGGAACCGCGCCGCGCGCGCTGCCCCGCGAGCGCCAGCACCTCTCCGACGACGGCTGCATCGCGCCCGGATGCGAAGACCGCGTCGCGCGTGAGATCGACCGCGGCCGCCGTGAGCGCAGCCGCGCGATACGCCTGTCCCGTCGCGTGCAGCGCGGGCGCCGTGGTCCCGGCCGTGGGCGCGGCGACGAGATCGGCGCCGGCCTCGACGATCGCGCGCTGGGTCGCGACGATCGCATCGGCGGCGCGACGCAGCGCCGACGCGAGATCGGGGCGCGACATGTGGACGTCGGTGAGGGGCGGGCCGAGCAAGAGCGGCCTCTGCGCTGCGCCGACGCGGAGGTGCCGCAGTCGCTCCCGCAGCGAGCGCAGGCTCGTCGCCGCGCCCGCACGGTCCGAGGGGACGGCGTGCGCGCTCACGAGCACTGCGTATCACAGCGCCTGGTTCCACGCGAAGGGCGTGCTCCTTGAAGGAGCAGGCGCGTTCGAGTACGACAGCCTCGTGCTCGGCCCCGCCCTCTTCGCGTCGGCTTCTTCCGCGAAGGAAGCGCTCGCGACCGTGGGCGCCGGGACCGTGGCGAGCGTGACAGGCCCCCTCGCGTGAAGCCCTTCGCGACGCTCGGCTCGGAGATCAGCAAGGTCCGCGACCGCGTCCGTCGCGGCGCAGAGGCGCTGCGCCCTGCGAAGGTTGCGAGCGACGTCCGCGATCAGCGCGACCGACTCCTCGCGAAGCTCGGCGAGCAGACGTTCCGCCTCATCGCCGAGCGAAAGCTCCAGGTTCCGAAGGTGCTGCAAGACTCCGTCGAGAAGCTCGCGACGCTCCTCGGCGTGCAGCTCCCCCCGCCGATGTCGTCGTCGGAAGCGGTCGCCATGCGCGGCTCCAGTGACAGCGCGACCGAGCTGGCGCGCGCGACGGAGAAGACGTCGCGTGGGATCTCGGCGGCCTCCGACCCTTTGCAGGAGCCGGCAGAGGTCGACGAGCCTTCGCTCGGCGACGCGTTCGAGGCCACGCCGCGCCCGGCGCAGGTCGCGCCGACGCCCCTCCCTGCACGAGCGCCGGTGAAACCAGCGCCCGCTGCCCGTTCGAAGTCGCAGGGGAAAAAAAAGGGAGCCAAACGTTCCGGAAGGCGCTAAGGTGCGCGGCCTTCCGACGGGGTAACCCAGCGGAAAGTGCAGTTCCCGCGGGGCCGTAGCTCATCTGGGAGAGCGCCTCCATGGCATGGAGGAGGTAGCCGGTTCGATCCCGGTCGGCTCCACCCGCGAACCTTTTTCCTCGTCACGCTCGTCATGCGAGATGCCGCTTCGCAGGGGAGACTGCGGACGATGCGATCGATGCGAGACGCGCGCGCGCTCCGCCTGCTCGCGTGTCTCTCATTGTTCGCCGCCGGTCTCGCGTGCCGACGCTCGAAGCGCGAGCGTGCGCCGGAGCGCGTGTCGGTGCTCCCGCCGTCGGGGACCGTCGTCACGCCGACGACGCCCATCGCGCTCACGAGCGCCGCTTCTGCGCCGAGCACCGCATCTGCACCGAGCACGCGCGCGCCGCGATCGTTCGCGCTCACGCTCGCGTCTGCGAACGCGAATGGCTTCGGCAAGCCGAACGTGTGGGCGCACGTGCCCGCGCGCTACCGGCCCGACGCGCCGCTCCGGCTCGTGATCGTCTTCCATGGGTTCAACAACTGCCTCGACAGCTTTGTCGCCGACGCGGGCGCGGTCTGTCGACCGGATGGTCCTTCGCGCACGGGCTACGATCTGCCCCAGCAGATCGAGCGAAGCGGCACCGGCGCGATCGTCGTCGTACCGCAGCTCGCGTACGATCAGCCCTCGCCCGATCCGGGAGTCCTCGACAGCCCCGCCGGCCTCGAGAGGATGATCAAGGAGCTGATCGAGGTCGCGCTCGCGAAGGAGCTCTTGCCCTCGGGGCCGCCCCGTCGCTACGACGAGATCGACCGCGTGATGCTGCTCGCGATCTCGGGCGGGTTCGTCGCGCTCATCCCCGCCCTGTCCGCGTTCGACGGCGGCAGCCGGATCCGCGACGTCTATCTCCTCGACGCTTACTACACGGAGGAGTCGCCGATCGACGCGTTCCTCTTCAAGAATCGGCCGGATTTCACGAAGGATGCGCAGCGCCCGCGACACCTGGCGGTGATCCACAGCAGCCTGGACACGACCCGCGGCCCGGCGCGCGGCCTCGCCGGTCGGCTCGCCAAGCAGGGGATCCCGTTCACCAGCAACGCGGAGCCGAAGGAGACGAGCCTCGCGGATCTCGCGGCGCCGGTCTCGATCCTGTGGAGCAACGCCGACCACGACGACATCCCGAAGACCGACGTCGGGAAGTCGATCGCGGCGAGCGGCATCTGACCGGTGTACCCTGCCGCGCATCATCATGGGTGGACGCGAAGGACGCGAGCGGGTCGATGTGGTCGTCGTGGGCGCAGGGCTCTCGGGGTTGGTCGCCGCGCAGAAGCTCGCGGAGCGGGGCAAGCGGGTGCGCGTCCTCGAAGCGAGCGCGCGTGTCGGCGGTCGCACCCTGGCGCGCAAGCTCGGCGACACCTGGCTCGACGTCGGCGGCCAGTGGATCGGTCCGGGCCAGGAGCGCGTGAAGGCGCTCGCCGATCAGCTCGGCCTCGCCACGTTCCCGACCCACTACGAGGGTGAGCACCTGCTCGACGTCGGCGCCGGCGTGAAGCGCTACACCGGCATCATCCCGCGCATGTCGCTGCGCGCGCTCGTCGAGATCGGCCTCGTCACCGCCAAGACCTACGCGTGGTCCGCGCTCGTCCCGGTCGATCTCGCGCGCTCGAGTCCGCGGCTCGGCTCACGATTTCTGGGGAGGTGGGAGCGCCGACACGACGCGCTGACGGTCGAGCACCTCGCGAAGACGCTCCGCACGCCCGAGGCACGGGGCACCTTCGACGCCGCGTTCCGCACCGTCTTCGGCGCCGAGCCGCGTGACGTGTCGCTCCTCTGGTACCTCTTCTATCTCCGCGCCGGGGGGGGCTATTTCCGGCTCGTCGAGGTGCAGGGTGGCGCGCAGGAGCGCCGTTTCGTGCGTGGGGCGCACGGTCTCTCCGTCGTGCTCGCCGAGAAGCTCGGCGAGAGAGACCGCGACACCGTACGACTCTCGTCGCCCGTGCGCAGCATCGCGCAGGAGCGTGACGAGGTGATCGTCTCCGGCCTTTCCGGAGAGGATGCTTTCGAGGTGCGGGCGCAGCGGGTGATCGTCGCCATCCCGCCCTCGCTCCTCTCGCGCATCACGTTCGATCCCCTCCCGGCGCGCGCGCGCACCGAGCTCTGTGAAGGGAGCGTGATGGGTGCGACCGTGAAGGTGATCGCGACGTATCCGAAGCCCTTCTGGCGGGCGCGCGGTCTCTCCGGCCAGGCCGTCACGAGCAGCGGTCCGCTCAGCGTCACCTTCGACAACACCTCGCACGACGGCCGGCTCGCGGCGCTCGTCGGGTTCATCGTCGGCGAAAGCGCGCGCCGCTGGGCCGAGCGTGACGAGACGGAGCGTACGAAGGCCGTCCTCGATCAACTCGTCGCGCTCTACGGCGAGGAGGCGCGGAAGCCCGACGATCTCGTGCTCCACGACTGGTGCGTCGAGGAGTGGACGGGCGGATGTCCTGTGAGCTCGCCTCCGTCGAACGTGCTCGCCGAGCGCGCGCACACGCTGCGCGCGGCGCACGGCCGGGTGCACTGGGCGGGCACCGAGACCTCGACGAAGAACGCCGGCTACCTCGACGGCGC
>JBKJQC010000514.1:0-3056 GCA_046593995.1 Polyangiales bacterium | reverse complement strand
TGATCGCGCTCGCGATCGTGCTCGTCACGCTCGGCGTCGCGCCGCATGCGCTCTTCGATCTCACGCGCGGTTTCGTCGACGACGTCCAGCTCCGCGCCAATCCCGACCGCATCGGCTGATCTCACGTACTTCGCGCAATCTCGAGATTTCACAGGGAGGCGGGGAGGAGAGGGAGGCGAGAGGGAGGAGATCCCGAGAGGTCTGCCGATCGTTGCTCGTCTCCGCATCGACGTTTTCGTCTGCGCCTCTGCGCCTCGCCTCGAAGAGGAACACGGAGGCACGGAGGCACGGAGGGACGCGGAGGTGTGTGAGCCTGCCGGTCGCCGCTCGTCTCCGCATCGACGTCGCTCAGAAGACATCGGCGTCTCGAAGGCACGGGGACGGCGTGGTCGCGATCGTCACGGGGCGTCCAGGGAGCACCGCGGCAGCACTCTCGATCTCCCTCCGTCTCGCCTCCGCGCCTCCGTGCCTCCGTGTTCTTCTCGGAACAGCGCGCAGGACCAGAAGGCGCGCAAAGGCGACGACCGCGTGGACGGAGCACCGCGGCAGCACTCAGAATCTCAGTCCCTCTCGCCTCCCTCTTCTCCCCGGCTCCCTGTGAATCTCGGGAGCGCGTGTCGAGGGCTCAGCAAGGAGCGAAGAGAGGTCAGCGGGGGAGGGGGTCGCGCACGACGGTGCCGATCTCGTCGCCCTGAACCACGCGCTGGATGTTGCCCTTGGTCGAGAGCTTGAAGACGCGGATGGGGAGGCGGTTGTCGCGGCAGAGGGTGACCGCCGTGCCGTCCATCACGCCCATGCGCTCGGAGAGGAAGCGGTCGTACGACAGCTCCTCGAGCATCTTCGCGCCGGGGTTCTTGATCGGATCGCTCTCGTAGATCCCTTCGACCTTCGTCGCCTTGAAGAGCGCGTCGGCGTGGATCTCCATCGCGCGCAGCGCCGCGGCGGTGTCGGTCGAGAAGTACGGGTTGCCGGTGCCGGCGGCGAAGATCACGCAGCGGCCCTTCTCGAGGTGGCGGATGGCGCGGCGGCGGATGTACGGCTCGGCGACCTGGCGGATCTCGATCGCCGTCATGACCCGCGTCGGCACGTCGCAGCGCTCGAGCGCGTCCTGGAGGGCGAGCGAGTTCATCACCGTCGCGAGCATGCCCATGTAGTCGCTCTGCGCGCGGTCCATGCCGGCGGCGGAGCCCTTGAGGCCGCGGAAGATGTTGCCGCCACCGATGACGAGGCCGAGCTGCACGCCGAGCGCGTGGACCTCGGCGAGCTCTTCCGCGATCGCCTTGAGCGTGTGCGGCTGGATGCCGAACGCCTCGGTCGTCCCCTCGGGGTTGCACAGCGCCTCGCCCGAAAGCTTGAGGAGGACGCGCTTGTACTTCAGGCCAGGGTCGAGGGGAGGCGGCGGTCGCGTGGAATCTCGCACGACGAACGGAGCTACTCCTCGGCGCGCGCGATGGCAATGACTTCATGCCCGCTCTGCTCGTCGGTCGGGCGCACGGGACAGCTGGTCTCCGTGGGAGCGAGCGCCGCGCCGTGCTATCCGGCGGAGGTGAGCGCGGGCGAGCCACTCGATCACGACGAGTCGCGCGACGGGTCGATGACGGGTCAGGTGATCCACGGCCCGGGCGACGCGCGGCTCGACGCAGTGGTCGACTTCGTCGACTTCGCGGCGCGAGGGCTGGCGTTGACCTCGTTCCTCGACGAGGCGCCCGCGCGCATCGCCGACATCTTCGCGTCGCCGGTCTGCTCGCTCTACCTCCTCGAGCCCGCCGTCCTCGACGAGGACGCGAGCCCCGACGCGATCGGGCCGCGCGATCCCGCGGGCGTGCCGCACGAGCTCGTCATGCGCGGGAACGTCGGGTTCCCCGCGATGGCGCTCGGAGAGGTCCGCCTCGCCGTCGGCGAAGGGATCACGGGTCGCGCCGTCGGGCTCGCGCGCCCGATCTCCACCGAGGAGGCCGTGCACCACCGCAGCTATCGGCACTTCGATCAGCTCGGCGAGGAGCGCTTCCCGGTCTTCCTCTGTGCACCGCTCCTCGGCCCCGAGGGTCCGCTCGGCGCGGTGACGGTGCAGCGTGAGCACGGGCGGACGTTCGAGCTCCGCGACGTCGAGCTCATGGTCGCGCTCTCGGCGTCGCTCGCGAACGCGATGCTCCGCGCCGACCTGCTCGATCAGCTCCGTGGACAACCGGTCACGCGCGGCCCGGGGGGCGGCACACGTCGCGTCACGCTCCCGGGGAAGCCCATCGTCCCCGGCCGCGCCGTCGGCGCGATCGCCGCGCTGCGTCGCCCTGCGTCGCGACCGCGCGATGCCTCGACGGCCGAAGCCGTGAAACTGGTGACGGTCGCGTTCGAGGTCGCCGCGCGCGCCGTGACGGCGCTCCATCGTCGCGCCGACGAGATCGGCCTCGGCGAAGAGGCCGACTTCCTCCAGACCTACTCGCAGATCCTCGACGACCGTCGCTTTCTCGAGCGCGCGCTCGAGCTGATCGACCTCAAGCGCTCCGTCGGCGGCGGCATGGCCGAGGTCGCGCGCGAAGCGGCACGCGCCGCGCGCATGACCGGCGAGTCCTTCAGCGAGCGTCGCGCGCGCGACATCGAAGATCTGTGCGACGCGGTCACGATGCTCGCGGAGAGCGATCCTCGCGCCGAGCTCCCGGCGAAGTGCATCGTCATCGGCGACCGGCTCACGGTCTACGATCTGCTCGTCACGTCGCGTCACCGCCCTGCCGCGATCGCGCTCGGCGAAGCGGGCTCCGGCGCGCGCACACGCTCGCTCGCGGCGCTCCTCGGCGTGCCCTGCGTCACTGCCGTCCAGGGCCTGTTCCGCTGGGCCGCGGACGGCGATCTCGCGCTCGTGGACGGCGATCACGGTCTCGTCGTGCTCAATCCCTCGAAGGCCGACGTCCAGCGGGTCCGCGGCGCCCGCGAAGAGAAGTCCAGGGTCTAAATTAGAGTCGAGAGTCTAAATCAGCGACCTCGATTCTCGAACTCGGTGTACCTGATCGATTGAACACGGAGGCACGGAGGCACGGAGGCTCGAGAGTCTGCCGATCGCG
>JBKJQC010000476.1:0-3123 GCA_046593995.1 Polyangiales bacterium | reverse complement strand
GAGAAGCTGCGCGCGGCGCTGGCCGAGCTCCTCGGGTGAGACCGCTCGTCGGCGTGTTCGTCGGCGGCGCGGGCCGACGCATGGCCCCTCCCGGTTCGGCAGGTGTCGCGAAGGGTCTCTTGCTCATCGACGGTGAGCCGATCGTGACGCGCACGTTGCGACTTGCGCGCACGGTGGGCGACGTCGTGCTCGTGGGCGACGCCCGTGCGTACGGCGATCTCGCGGCGATCGCGGACGATCCAGCCGAAGTCGGGCCGCTCGGGGGCCTCGCGGCGTTGCTCGCGCACGCCGGCGAGCGCGATGCGATCGCCCTCGCGTGCGACATGCCCTACGTCGCCGAGCTCGATCTGCGCGCCCTCGCCGCCGCGACCTTCGACGGGGACGCGCTCGTCGGCCGTCGATCTCCCGACGCGCCGTGGGAGCCGCTGTTTGCGCGGTATCGCTCGGCGCGCGCGCTCCCCGTGGTGCGACGCGCGATCGAGGACGGCGTGCGCTCCTTCCAGCGTCTCTTCGAGCGGCTCACGGTGGCGCCGTTCACCCCCGCCGACGCGGCGACGCTCGAGGACTGGGACGAGCCCGCGGACATCGCACGTCGGTGAGCGTCGGTGAGCCTCAGAACCAGCGGAAGACCATCAGCGCGAAGACGATCGTGCGGAGCAGGTGGGACACGCCGGTGAGCGCGGCGAATTTCTTCGCGCGCGCACGCGCGTCGTCGAGCCGCCCTCCCGCGAGGTCCTCGGCCAGCCCACGGTAGACACCGACGAGCACGGTCGACTCGAGGGTGACGAGCACGAGTGTCAGAGCGAGACCGGCGTGAATCCGCGGCGAGACCGCGCGGAACCCGCCGAACGCGAGGATCAGGCCGATCCCGGTGGCGGCGGTGAGGAACCCCGCGGCCCGGCCGATCGCGAGCTGTCGCCCGACCCGCTCGGCGAGCGCTTCCGTATGCGGCGCCCCGCGGGCCAAGGTCCGACGCACGTCACCGGCGGTCGTGAGGGTGCCGCCGAACCAGGTCGCCACGGCGAGGAGGTGCAGGAAGCGAAGGAGCAGGACCACGACGAGACCCTACACCAGACACGTCCGGTCCCGTGACACGCGAGCACGTTCCCAACGGCTGGTCGCGCGGCGTAGACTCGCTCTCCGCCTTCGAGAACGGTCAGCAAAGGAAGCACGCGAAATGTCGACGGGTCACAAGCGCCTCGGCGAGCTCCTCGTCCGCGAGAACCTCATCTCCCTCCAGCAGCTGCGCCAAGCGCAGGAGGAACAGAAGAAGAGCGGTACGCCCCTCGGTGCCGCGCTCGCGAAGCTCGGTTACGCGAGCGAGACGGAGATCACACAGTTCCTCTCGCAGCAGTACCGTGTCCCCGCGGTCAACCTCGACGAGTTCGAGATCGACCCGGACGTCATCAAGCTGATCCCGAAAGAGGTCTGCGAGAAGCACAAGATCATCCCGCTCTCGCGCGCCGGCACGCAGATCGTCGTCGCCATGGCGGATCCGACGAACCTGCACGCGATCGACGACATCAAGTTCCTCACCGGCTTGAACGTCGAGCCCGTCGTCGCGGGCGAAGGCGCCATCGGCCAGGCCATCGAGCGCCACTACACGCCGCTCGGCCCCTCCTACGACGATGTGATGTCCGGCTTCGACGAGAACGAGATCCAGGTCTCGGAGCTCGACGAGGACGTGAACCCGAACGACCTGCAACGCGCCTCCGAGGACGCGCCGGTCGTGCGGCTCGTGAACATGGTCCTCTTGAACGCGATCAAGCAGGGAGCCAGCGACATCCACATCGAGCCGTACGAGAAGAAGTTCCGCGTGCGCTACCGCGTCGACGGCGTCCTCAAGGAGGAGATGGCGCCTCCGCTGAAGCTGAAGAACGCGATCGCGAGCCGCGTGAAGATCATGGCGAACCTCGACATCTCCGAGCGTCGCCTCCCGCAGGACGGGCGCATCAAGCTGAAGCTCGGCGGCGGTCGCGAGATGGACTTCCGCGTGTCGGTCCTCCCCACGCTGTGGGGCGAGAAGATCGTCATGCGCCTCCTCGACAAGTCGAACCTCCAGCTCGACATGACGAAGCTCGGCTTCGACATCGCGCCGCTCAAGGACTTCCAGTGGGCGATCAACCAGCCCTGGGGCATGGTGCTCGTCACGGGTCCGACCGGCTCCGGCAAGACGACGACGCTGTACTCGGCGCTCTCGGAGCTGAACAAGCCCGCGCACAACATCTCGACCGCGGAAGATCCGGTCGAGTTCAACCTCATGGGCATCAACCAGTGCCAGATGCACGACGAGATCGGCCTCAACTTCGCGGCCGCCCTGCGCTCGTTCCTCCGGCAGGATCCCGACATCATCATGGTGGGCGAGATCCGCGACTTCGAGACCGGTGAAATCGCGGTCAAGGCCGCGCTCACCGGCCACTTGGTCCTCTCGACGCTGCACACGAACGACGCCCCGGCGACGATCTCGCGCCTCCTCAACATGGGCGTCGAGCCCTTCCTCATCACCGCCTCCGTCAACCTCGTCGTCGCCCAGCGTCTCGCGCGCAAGGTCTGCAAGGATTGCACGCAGCCGTTCAGCTACGACCACAAGGTGCTGATCGAGCTCGGAGCGAGCGAGGCTCAGATCGCCGCCATCGCCGGCACGACGGCCAAGGGGAGCGGCTGCAAGACCTGCAACAACACCGGCTACAAGGGGCGCGTCGCGCTCTACGAGGTCATGCGCTTCGCCGACAGCCTGAAGGAGCTCGTGCTCCAGGGGTCGTCGTCCGCCGAGCTCAAAGCAGGCGCGATCCGCAACGGCATGACGACGCTGCGCGCCGCCGGCATCCTCAAGGTGCTCGCGGGAGTGACCACGCCCGAAGAGGTCATGCGCGTCACCATGGCGGACTGAGTCGATCGTCGCCGAGCTAAATCAGAATTCTCGAACGGCGCGCACGTCATCGATTGAACACGGAGGCACGGAGGCACGGAGGCACGGAGGTTCGAGAGTCTGCCGTTCGCGACGCTTCGAGGGCTCGCTCCGCAGTCGGCACATCGATGCTGGCGGCCCGCCGAGGCGTCGCTGGGGGCGCGCGGCAGCACTTCACGGACCTCCGTGCCTCCGTGCCTCCGTGTTCAATCCGA
>JBKJQC010000445.1:0-5381 GCA_046593995.1 Polyangiales bacterium | reverse complement strand
CGCGGACCTGCTCGGGAGCCATGTAATTCGGCGTCCCGAGGCTGTGCCCCGCCTGCGTGAGCACCGTGCGTGACTGGCTCGACTTCGCGATGCCGAAGTCGAGCACCTTCACGAAGTCCTGCTCGCCGGAGAACTCACAGAGGAAGACGTTCGCCGGCTTGATGTCGCGATGAATGATCCCCTGACCGTGCGCCTCCATCAGCGACTTGAGGACCTGGGTGATGATTCGTGCGACGCGCGCCGGCTGCATCCCGCCGGCTCCGATGGCCCTGTCGAGCGGCATGCCGCGGAGGAGCTCGAACGCGATGTAGGGCAGTCCCGCTTCGGTCTGTCCGTAGTCGTAGAGGCGCACGGTGTTGGGGTGCTCGAGCTTCTGCGCGAGCTCGGCCTCCCTGCGGAACCGCGCGAGACCCTGATCGAGCCCGATGACATCGGGGAGGACCATCTTCAACGCGACCGGCCGCCCCAGCTCCACGTGCACCGCGCGATAGACAGCGCCCATGCCGCCATGACCGAGCTCACCCTCGATACGATAGCGACCGGCGACGAGCGAACCGGTGAGCGGCGTCATACGCGAGCTGTCAGAGTACCAGCGAACCCGGGTGTGTCCTCGCGCACCGCTCGCATACAGAGAAGCATCAGAGAACGACAGCCATGGCGAAAGACCCCATCCTCGGCGTGAAGAAGCTCGGTTTCCCCTGGGAGACCGTCGATCCGTTCCTCTTCTGTGTGCACCACGACGACAAGTATCCGGCGGGCAACGAGAATCTCGGTCCAGCCGCGTCGCTCGCCGGTCGTCACATCGGTATGGACTTCGAGGGACGCGACGGCTGGCGCATGTACCACGGCAGTGAAGTGCCAGGATTTCCGGCTCATCCGCACCGTGGCTTCGAGACGGTCACGATCGTGCGCAGCGGCCTCATCGATCACTCCGACTCGCTCGGTGCGGCAGCGCGCTTCGGCGGCGGCGACACGCAGTGGCTCACGGCCGGTGGTGGCATCGTTCACTCCGAGATGTTCCCGCTCCTGCAACGCGAACGCGGAAATCCCGTCGAGCTCTTCCAAATCTGGTTGAACCTCCCCGCTGAGGACAAGCTCGTCGAGCCGCACTTCTCGATGTTGTGGAACGACACGATCCCACGTCGCACGTCCAGGGACGAACGAGGGCGCGCGACCGAGGTCGCGATCGTCGCCGGTGCGTTCGGCGACGCGCGCGCGCCCGCCCCGCCGCCGCGCTCGTGGGCGTCGAGACCCGACAGCGACGTCGCGATCTGGACGCTGAGGATGGCGCCCGGCGCGCGCTTCCGACTGCCGCGCGCGCTCGACGAGACGACGCGTCGGATGCTCTACTTCTTCGCCGGCGACTCGCTCACGATCGGCGCGCACGTGCAGCGCTCCCACGCCGGCATCGAGCTCCGCGCGCAGTCGGAGGTCGAGCTCGTGAACGGCGACGCCGAGACCGAGCTCCTGATGCTGCAAGGCCGCCCCATCGGGCAGCGCGTCGTGCAGTACGGCCCGTTCGTCATGAACACCGAGGATCAGATCCGCCAGGCGATGGCCGACTATCGCCGCACCCAGTTCGGTGGGTGGCCATGGCCGGACGATGCGCCCACGCACCCTCGCGACGCGGGACGCTTTGCCCGCCACGCCGACGGGAGGATCGAGAAGGTCGGCTGACAGAACCACGTGACTTCACGGTACTATCCCGCCGACGCGGCCACCCGAGGGTCGCGATGGGGGACGAGAGCACCGATGGAATCCGAGCCGCGTAGGACCGTCCTCATCGTCGACCCGGACGCGGCGGAGTCCGTGGCGATCGCGAAGAGCCTGAAGAAGCTCGGGTGCGAGCCGAAGTCGTGCATCGACATCCACAGCGCGATCAGCGTCGCGAAGTCGGATCGCCCCGCGCTCGTGATCTCCTCGGCGGAGCTGCTCGACGCCGACGGGTTCACGCTCTGCGATCAGCTGAAGTCCGACGCGGATACGAAGTCCATCCCGGTGGTGCTGTTGTGCGACGAAGCGCAGACGACGCTGGCCGACCGGCACCGCGAGTCCCCCGCCGCGGCCGACGCGTACCTGTTCCGACCGCTCTCCGTGACCGCCATCCTGCAGCGGGTTGCGAAGTACCTCGTCGCCGAGGAGCCGAGCGAGGACGAGCCGCCGCCGGAGAGCGAAGTGTTCGAGGTGGAGCTCGCCGATGTCGAGGACGCTGACGTCGAGGAGACGGAGGTCGAGGCGCCCGAGAAGCCGAAGCGGCCCCCCCCGCCACGCCGCGGCGCGACGACTGCGCCGGAAGCGCCCGCCGCGTCGGAGCCTGCTGCAGCGAAGGAGCCTGCGGCGGAGGAGCCGCCGGCGGCAGCGCCCGAGCCGCCGCCCGAGGCAAAACCGATCGAAGCGGAGCCCGATCTGTCGGGCATGGTGCCGCGCGCGCCGAGGCTCCCGAAGATCGATCTCGGCGACGGCGAGCCCGAGCCGCACCACACGCCGACGCCACCCGAGACGGTCGTCGCGGCGGAGGATGAACCGACGGAAACGAAAGAGGCCGCGCCCGCAGTGGCCGAACCGCCTCGTCCGCGGACGCCCTCGATCGCTCCCCCACCGAGGCCCTCGATCCCCCCGGTGGCGACGCCCTCGATGTCGCCGCGCGCGAGCGCGAAGTCGATCTTCCCGAGTGCGACCCCGTCGATGCGTGCCGGCGGCGTCGGCACGAAGGACTTCCTCGAGCTGCGCGAGCAGCTCACGCTCAAGGAGCGCGAGATCCTCAAGCTGCGCGACGAGATGCAGCACCTGAAGAAGGATCATCACGATCATGCGGAGCGCGCCGAGGGGCTGCGCCAGGCGAACCTCGGTCTGATCGAGAAGCTGAACGAGCGCGACGAGCAGCTCGCACAGGTAGAGACGCTCCGCGCACAGGTCGCCGCGGCCCTCGCGGACAAGGAGCTCGCCCACAAGAAGGGGGAGACCTTCGCAACCAAGGCGGAGCGGCTGAAGCAGCTCGAAGCGCAGGCGCGCGAAGAGCTCAACGCCGAGAAGGAGCGTACGAAGGCGCTCCTCGCCGCCCACACGAAGAAGCTCGAAGGGCTCGCGGCCGAGCACTCGGCGGTCGCCGAGCGGCTGTCGATGGAGTCCGCGGACCGTGCGCGGAAGGAGCTCGAGGAGGAGCGGAAGCGCGAGCGCGCCGAGCTCGACGACGCGCTGGAGAAGGCGCTCATCGAGCAGCATGACAAGCACCACGGGGAGGTCAACGAGCTGAAGGCCACGCACGAAGCGCTCGTCGGCGAGCTGCGCGCCGACCTGCAGAAGGCGAAGGAGCGCATCGAGCAGGCCGAGCCGCACCAGGCCAAGGCGCTCGAGGACCAGAAGAAGGCGCACGACGAAGCGCTCGAGGCGGAGCGTGTTCGCGCGCGCGACGAGCTGATCGACGCGCGCACCCAGGCGAAGAAGGAGCTCGCGAAAGCGCGCACGCAGGCCGATCACGATCTCGAGGTCGCGCAGTCGCAGGCCGAGCGGCAGCTCGCCGAGGTGAAGGAGAAGCTCGTCGCCGATCACGCTGCGGACAAGGCGCGGACGCTCGACACGCTGCGCGCCGAGCTCGAACGTGATCTCCGCGATCGCTACGAGAAGGAGCGCGTCGAGGCGCTCGCCTCCGCACTCTCGAAGGCCGAGGACAAGGCGTCGCGCGCGCTCGCCGAGAACGAGAGCGCTCTCCGCGCCGAGTTCGACAAGAAGTACGCAGACCTGCGGACGTCACTCGAGACCGAGGCCACCGCGATCAAGGTCGCGACCGAGGACAGAAACGAGCGCGCGCTCGCCGAGCTGAAGAGCGCCCACGAGAAGGAGCTCCGCGAGGCCTCGGCGAACGTCGTCGCGACCGCGAAGAAGGAGCGCGAGGAGCTCGAGGCGAAGCTCCGCGCCGAGAAGGCGCAGGCGCTCGTCGAAGCCAAGGCCGCGGCCGACGCGGAGCTCGAGACCCTCGAGAAGATGACCGACGTGCAGCTCGTCGACATGATGCGCGAGCGCGACAAGGCCCGCGAGGAAGCGTCGGCGACCAAGGCGCTCCTCGAGCAGGAGAAGAAGGCACACGAGAGCGCAGGGCGCACGATCAAGGCGCAGATCGACACGCTGAGAGAGACGATTGCGACGCGCGAGATCGCGATCGCAAAGCTCGAGGGGGATCTCGCGACGCGCACGCAGGAGCTCGAGAAGACGCGCGCCGATCTGACGGAGCTGAGCGCGCGCGTCGAGAGCGTCGAGGAGCGTCGCAAGCGCGATCGCGAAGCGCTCGATCGCGCACGCGACTCGCTCGTCGAGGCGATGCGCGGCGTCGACCTCGCACGCGACAACGAAGTAAAGTGATCGACACGCCCGCGTATGCGTAGGTAGGCGCATGCGCGCGAGAGCGAGGCCGAGAGTCCTCACTTCGACCACGTCGGACGCCGATCGCATGCGCGATCACAGGAGCACGGCGACTCGGGGCTCGCGCGCGCCGTCGCGGCTCGTACGCTTGGAGGATGGCGAAGTCAGTCCTCGTTCCCGTCGTCGTGGCCGCGGCCATCGGCGTCGGTGGAGTCGGCGGTGCGTACGCGTGGAAGGTCCGTCAGACGCAAGGCTCGGAGCTCGCGTCTCTCCAGAGCACTCTCGAGACGACGACCAAGGACCGCGATCTCTGTCGCAGCGAGCTCGCGGGCGAGAAGGTCGCGCACGAGGGGACGCAGAAGGTCGCGACCGCGGCGTCGGCGACGCTCTCGGCCTCCGCGGCCGAGCTCGAAGAGCTCCGGAAGCAGCGCGCCGAGGCCGACAAGCGGCTCGCCGCGTTCAAGTCGATGACGGAGAAGTTCCGCAAGATGATCGACAGCGGCAAGCTTTCGGTCGTCATGCGCAGCGGCCGCATGGTCGTGAAGCTCCCGGCTGGCGTGCTCTTCGCATCGGGGAGCGCCGACCTCTCGAGCGAGGGAGAGCACGCGGTCTCCGACGTCGCGGCGATCCTGAAGCAGTTCCCCGATCGCCGCTTCATGATCGCCGGCCACACCGACAACGTGCCGCTCGGTCCTTCTCCCTACAAGAACAACTGGGCGCTCTCCACCGCGCGCGCGGTGACCGTCACGCTGAAGCTCGTGTCGTCCGGGATGAGCCCGACCAAGCTCGCCGCCGCCGGCCATGGCGAGTTCGATCCCGTCCGCTCGAACGGCACCGAAGCGGGCAAGCAAGAGAACCGGCGGATCGAGATCGTGCTCCTGCCGAACCTCTCCGAGCTCCCCGCGCTCGGCGAAGAGAGCATCGCCGCCAAGTAGCGCCTCTAAATCACCGGTCGCAATTCTCGAAAGCGTATCGATCGATTGAACACGGAGGCACGGAGGCACGGAGATCCGAGAAAACAGGGA
>JBKJQC010000369.1:0-5641 GCA_046593995.1 Polyangiales bacterium | reverse complement strand
CGACGTCCACGCCCAATCTCGCGAGCGTGCGCGCCACGTTGGCCGGTGCTCCGCCGACGTGTCGCACGTCGACGCTGCGATCGCGGATGCGCTCGCCGACACGCGCCGGAAAAAAATCCCAGAGCGCCTCGCCGACGACGACGACGCGCGTCCTCATGGGTCGCCTCGTCCGACCGAGCGCGCGCGGCTCGCGATGGCGTCCTGCACGACGCGGAGGATCGCCGCGACGTCTTCGCTCGAGCCGACCGACTCCACGTCCGGATCCTCGACGAGCGCATCGAGGAGCGCGCCCGCGAGCAGGGGCGAAGTCGCGATCGGCGCCGAGCCGCCGCGGCACGCGTCACAGAGGACGCCTCCGGCCACACCGCTCACGTAGGCCGCGCGTCCGCGTGGGCGAGGGCGCATGCAACGCGCGCAGCCGCCGAGCTCGAGCCCGTAGCCGAGCACCTCGAGGATGCGGAGACCGAACGTCGCGAGCGTCGCATCCGCATTCGCGCGCGCGGCGAGCCGATCGAGGGCGCGCTCGAGTGCCGCGAAAACGTCCGGCTCGGGGACGCGCACCGGCGTGAGCGTCCGCGTCCAACGGGTCGCACGTCCGGCTGCGTCCATCGCGAGCGCGTCGTGCAAGAGCTCGGCACGCGGTACGGCGATCGTCGCGCTGCGGAGCGACGCGAGCTCACCGCTCCCCTGTGCGAGCTCGACGGAGAGCGTGTGGAAGGGCTCGAGCATCGGGGCACGCTTCCTGATCGAGCCGGGGCCGCGTGCGCGCCTCGCGATGGCCGAGACGACTCCGCTCTGCTCCGTGAACAGCGCGACGATCATGTCCGACTCTCCGTACGGCGAGAGGCGAAGGACGAAGGCGCGGTCGGGCGGCGCCGCTGCGCGCTTCACGCGCGCGCCTCAGGTCGACGGATCGCAGACGCCAGACGCACGCGACGAGACCTCGGACGGCAGGTCGCGGCCACGCGGACGGAGCACGAAGCTGAGGGCCATCGTGCAGAGCACGAGGAGGAGCACGAACGCGACCGCGATGCCCACGCGGCGCCCTTCGCGGGGCGTCGTCATCGGGTTCACCGGAACGGGCGCGACGTAGGGGACGCGACGGGCGGCGCCGTAGAGCGCGAGCACTTCGTCACCGTCGACGCCGACCGCGCGGGCGTACGCCCTGAGGAAGCCGCGCACGAAGACCTCGCCAGGGAGATCGTCGAAGCGATCCGCTTCGAGGCGCTCGACCGATGCGAGCGGGATGCGCGTCGCGCGCGCGACCTCTTCGACGGACATTCCGCGGAGCTCGCGCTCACGACGAAGGCTCGCACCGATGGAGAGCGGGCCGTCGTTCCTGCCGACGCTGAGCGAGCGCGGCGCCTCACCACCATGGCTGCGCCGCGATGCGCTTCCGTCGCGGGACGACACACCCAATCTCTCCGGCGAGACGCCGAAACGCGACGTCGCGAGGCCGTGACGGCGTCGCAGGTCGTTCGAGCTGGGGATCCGGTCGGAGAGGGTCATTTCGCAGGCAGGTCGTACGCGACGGCAGCCAAGCTGGAGCCGGGGGGAGCGGGCGTATCGCGACCCACGGGAAGGGTCAACGGTCAAGTTTTCCACAAGGGATCACGGAGTTGCGTCTCTCACCTTGCGGTAGTGGGTGAATGGCCGCACCGCGTCGCTTCTCTGCGGAAGGACGCGTGGCACGACAGACACACGCCCCTCCACAACGCCGAAGTCCGGGCGACGAATCGGCGTGGCGACCCTAATCAGGGAGCGCGATCCTCGAGCTCCGCGCACCTGATCGATTGAACACGGAGGCACGGAGGCACGGAGGTTCGAGAAGTCTACCGATCGCGACGCTTCGAGGGCCCGGCTCTGCAGCCCGTACCTCGATGCGATGGCCGGCGAGACGTCGGTGAAGGCACGCGGCAGCACTTCACCGACCCCCGTGCCTCCGTGCCTCCGTGTTCAATCCGATCTGCCGTCGAGCACCAGAGAATCACGCTTGGTGATTCACGAAGGCCGCTCTCCGTGGATTTCATCCTTCACTCCGAGCAAGTTGTAGAGCTTCCTCAGAGCCTCGGCGTCCGGGATCTCGAGTCGCTCCTCCGAGATCTTGATGTACTCGCCGTCGCGCAGCTGCTGCACGGTGCGCTTCACGGTGTCGATGTCGAGGCCGACGCGCGTGGAGAGGTCCATCGGCGTGACCTGGAGGACGGCGCCGGAGCGACCGCCGCTCATCTTGAGGAGCGCCGAGACGATCTTCGACTGCGTGTCGCGGATCATCATGAACTCGATCTGATCCTCGAGCTCGCGGAGACGGCGTACGAGCTGCTGCAGGACGCGGCCGGCGATGGGCGGGTTGTTCGAGAGGAGGGTGCGGAACGTCGACTCGGCGAGGGCGAGCGCCACGCCGTCGGTCAGCGCCACGGCCGTCGACGAGCGGGTCACGCCCGAGAGCAGCGCGGACTCTCCGAACAAGTCGCCGGGCTTCAGGACCATCAGCGAGCGCTCGACGGTGCGCACGCGCTTCAACAGTCGCACGCGGCCGTCCTGCAGGAGGAACGCTTCGTTGCCTGGCTCTCCCTCGCGGAAGATCACGTCGCCCGCCTGGAAGCGGCGGCCGAACTTCTCGAGCAACCGCGGATCGGGCGCGACGACGTCGTCCATGGCGGCGCCTACCCTAACCCCAATCGAGCAGGCGCGCGACGCGTGCGCTCTCGACGGCCCGGATGGCGTCTTGCTGAGAGATTCCCTCCGCCGAGAGCTGCCGCAGGAGCGCACGGACGACCATCGGTTGGTGCACGATCGTGAGGACCCGCTCGACCCGCGGCGACAACCCGCACTCGCGCAGCGACGGAGAGGCCGCCGTCGGCCGGATGCGTCGGTCGAGCCACGGTCGATAGCGCGCCGACGCACGGACGTCGTCGAGCATCGAGGCGACGCCTGCCTCGACGATGGGGCCGATGTGGAGATCGAGCGGGAACTCGACCTTGCCGGGCTGCGCGTTCCCATAGAACGAGAGATCGCCCTCGCTCCAGGAGAAGATCTCCACGATCTTGTCGCGGCCCTGATCCTGGATGGCCTTGAACATCGTCACCGCCTCGAGGAGCCCGAGGCCGGTGAGCGCCTCGCCGAGGTGGCCGTTGAAGCGGGGGAGCACCGCGAGGGCGAAGTCGAGGTCCGCGCGCTCGAGGAGGCCGCGTGCGACGAGGTACTCGCCGATCAGCTCACCAGCCTCGGTCGACGCCACGTGGTGGACGCGGCCGGACGAGAAGTAGAGCTCTTTCCGGCGCTTTCCGTGCTGCGCCATCAGCACGCCGGACGCGTTCCGCGACGCGACGTACGAGAGCGCGGTGGCGATGCCGGGCTCGATCGCGCCGCCGACGTCTTCGTCGTAGCGCTCGGCCGCGAAGCCCGCCCAATCGGGGGTACCCGGACCCTCCACCTGGCGCGTGACGGTGCTGCGCGGCGCGAGATGTCGCACGAGCTCGTCGACATCGACGAGCGGCATGAAGCCCGTGCCCATGAAGTCGACCTCGTCGTCGGCGCCGATCTCGCCGGTGACGACGAGCTCGATGAGCTTCGCGTAGGTGAGCGCCGACAGCACGCGACCGTCGGTCGTGCGCACGTTCGACGGCGGCGGCGCGAACGGCATCGTCGCCGAGTCCCCCGAGGACGCCGGCTTGGGAGCGTTCCTCTCGGAGACCGGGTCCTCGCGCAGGATCGCAGAGTCGAGTTGGATCGAGGGTACCGGTCGAGCGACCGGCGCGCGATTCGTGATCTCGACCGGAGAGCTCGACGCGCCCACGCCCATCATCGGTCGTGACTCCGGAGACATGCCCTGATCGGGGTGCTGTCCCACTGCGCGGAGCTCGACGGACGCCTCGCGTGCCCAGCGCACGAGCAGCGTGATCTCGCGACGCGCATGCACGCCGTCGTGCCAGGCGAACGGCGAGAGCGCGTGGGCGAGCTGCGTTGCATCGGGGTAGCGCCGCCCCGGTTCGCGCGCGAGCGCTCGCTTCAGGACGTGCACGAGCGGGAGCGGGATCTGCGATGGCCCGTCGAGCGCCTCGGTGCGGGCGTCGCGGATCGCGAGCAGCACCGCGAGCTGCCCCGCGCCCGGGAAGAGCGGGCGCGAGAGCATCGCCTCGGCGAGCACGTTTGCGAGCGCGAATAGATCGGCGCGGTGATCGACGTCTTCCGACGCGACCTGCTCCGGCGCGAGATACGCGAATTTGCCCTTGATCGACGTGCCCAGCGAACCGCCCGCGCGGTTCGACGGTGGGCTCGACGCGGCGGTCGAGGGGCGTGCGATCCCGAAGTCGCCGAGCTTCACGTCGCCGGTCGACGACAGATAGATGTTCGACGGGCTCACGTCGCGGTGCACGATCCGGAGCGGCATCCCCTCGTCGTCGACACCGCCATGCACGACGGCCAAGGCGGCGAGCACTTCGCGCGCGATGTAACAGGCGAGCGGCGCCGGGATGTTGCGCTTGCGAGCCTGCGCGAGGCGGAGGACGCGGTGCAGGTCGGCGCCCTGCACGAGCTCCATCACGAGGTACGGCTCGCCGTCGACCTCGCCGGACTCGAAGCAACGGACGATGTTCGGGTGCGCGAAGCGTGCCTGGAGGCGTGCCTCGTCGGCGAACGAGTGACGGGACGAGGGATCGTCGCGCAGCGACGCGAGCATCCGCTTCACGACGACCTGCGGTGCCGGGGCGCTCCCGACGCTCGGGTGGGCGAGGAACACATCGGCGGTGCCACCGATCGCGATGCGCTCGTCGAGGACGTAGCGACCGAAGACTCGGCCGCCCGTGATCGCGCCCAATCGACCCTCGGTTGGGTTCGTCGGAGGACCCGGGCTCACGGCGCGAGGATAGACGAAGCGCGTGAACGCGTGCTCACTCCAAGCGCCATAGCCCTGCGCGACTGCAGGCCGCGGTCCGGGTGGGGTCGCGCGCCGAGACGGCTATTTTCGGCGCTTCGGACCGGCCTTCTTGCGCCCTCTCGATGGAGCGGCGGCGGGCTTCGCGGAGGTCGGCCTCGCTGCGTTCCCGGAGGCCGGCAGTGCCCCGCCCTTCTTCGACTTGCGAGCGTTCTCGGCCGATGCGCGGTTCCGGCGCTGGGCGAGCTTCTTGTCGCGTACGTCGCCGTGACCTTTTCCACGGGCGCGCGTGGTCGGACGCGTGTCGCCCTCTTGCTGCATGGACGCGAGGCGGGTGCCGAGCACTTGGCGCCGCTCGATCGACACGTCGTCGACGCGGACGACCATGCGGTCGCCGAGGCGGACCACGTCGCCGGAGCGCTGGCCGATCGCCGCGAGCCCTTCCTCGTCGAGCTCGTACACGTCGTTCCCCATCGCCTCGTACTTGACGAGCACGTCGACGTACGGCGAGTCGATCGCGATGTACGCGCCGCTGCCGACGAGGGCACGGTGAGCGCGCTCGTCGGGAGCGGCGCATACATTGCGATCGACTCCCCCTACGTGGACGTCCTCGTGAAGTACGAGGCGATGGGCAGCGACGTCTACGAGCTCGACGAGGAAGGGCTCGCGGCCATCGGACAGCGCTCCGGCGACGTGGTCCGCCTCGGCGACCGCATGGTCGTCCGCGTCGACGACGTGTCGATCGAGCGGCGCCAAGTGCTCGGC
>JBKJQC010000263.1:0-2658 GCA_046593995.1 Polyangiales bacterium | reverse complement strand
TTCGCCTGTATGCCGAACGCGAAGTCGGCTTTCTCCGACGCGTCATGCGCGAAAGCGCGCCGGATGAGTCGCGACTACGTCGGCGCTCACTACATTCGTGTGCGGGTCGAAGGGACTCACCTGCACGTCGAGCGCATCGTCCGGTGGCGTTGGTGACGACGAGGGACTTGCAGCAGCAGGCCGGCGCCCACGATCCGCGCGGTACTGTTGTCGCCGCTCCCGCTCCCGGAAAAACCTCCGCGCCGCGTCGGTGAGCGAGATCTCGACGGGCGCACGGGCAGAAGAAGCCCATCACGGAGCCGGAGCCGAGGTGATCGTGGAGATCGAACAATCGATTACGTTTCTCGAGGCGATCTACGGCCCGTTCGGCGGGGACGCGGCTGTCCCCGTCAGCGCGACGCGTCGCATGGCCGCAGGGAACGGCCGGGCTCGTCTCGCGCTTCCCGCCGGCGGACGCGGCGGCGCCGCCGGGTCCGCCGGACTTGCCGACGTCGCCGCGCGTGGAGTTCCGCGGGGTTCGCGCGTCGTGACAGACGCCCGCGCGTTGGCACGCTGCACGCAATCGTCGCACGCATGTCCGAGCCGGTCCGAGAATGTCCGCCGCGCGCGAGGCCCGGTCGACCCGGTCGGATCGCGCCGCTACGTTGGCAGCGCTTGGCCACACGCGTGTTCGTCTCGGAAGCCTCGGCGCGTCGACTCGACGAGGCGTCGTCGTGGCTCGCGCGTCGTCGCGCGGACGAGGAGCTGTGGGTCGTGTCTGCGACGCTCGAGTCGGCACGCGCCGTCATCGCGCGTGCGACGAAACCCGGTGGAGCAACGTTCGGCTGGCAGCCGACCACGCTCGCACGCCTGGCGAGCGCGATCGCGGGGCCGGAGCTCGCGGCGCACGGCATCGTCACGGCCGGACACCTGGTGCTCGAGGCGTTGTGCGCGCGTCTCGTCCACGAGCGCGGCAACGACGGCACGCTCGGCCGCTTCCAACCGATCGCCGGACGTCCGGGCCTCGTGCGCGCGCTCGCGCGGACGATCCAGGAGCTGCGGCTCGCAGGGCTCTCCGAGCACCAGCTCGAAGACGCCGATCTCGCGCCCATCGTCGGCGCATACGAGCAGGCGCTCGCGGCCGCGAACCTGGCGGACCGCGCGGTCGTACTGAAGACGGCGGCGGATCTGCTGCGGGAGCGGCCCGGCAGCCTTCCGACGCTCCTCGTCGACGTGGCCGTCTCGTGCGCGCTCGAGGGCGAGCTCGTCGCAGCGCTCGTCTCGCACGAGAGCGCTCACGCGGACGAAGTGCTCGCGGTCGTCCCCGCGGGGGACGTACGCACCGTCGCGAACCT
This sequence comes from Polyangiales bacterium, assembly GCA_046593995.1. Classification (GTDB taxonomy): domain Bacteria; phylum Myxococcota_A; class Polyangia; order Polyangiales; family JADJMO01; genus JALHOE01. The sequence continues at coordinate 1,324 of JBKJQC010000263.1, read as the reverse complement.
CGAGCGCGCGCTCGGCGTGAAGGTGCAGCGCGAGACCGAGCGCGAGCCGACGTGCTCGCTCGAGCGACTGCAGAGACGGCTCTTCGATCCGAGCGACGCGCCGCACACGCCGCTCGACGACGGCATCGTCGTGCTCTCTGCGCCCGGAGAGAGTCGCGAGGCCGTCGAGATCGCGCGTCGGATCCACCGCGAGGCCGAGCGGGGCACGCCGTTCGATCGCATGGCCGTGCTGCTGCGCGCGCCGACGCAGTACCGCGCGCACCTCGAAGAGGCCTTCCGTCGCGCCGCGATCCCGGCGCACTTCGCGCAAGGTACCTCCCGGCCTGATCCTTCGGGTCGAGCGTTCCTCGCGCTGCTCGCGTGCGTCTCGGAGGGGCTGTCCGCGCGACGGTTCGCGGAGTACCTGTCGCTCGGCCAGGTCCCCGAGCGCATCGACGGCGCACCGCCTCGCGCCACGCCCGCGGCCGATCGCTGGGTGCCCGCCGACGACGACATGATGCCGGCCGCGATCGCGCGCGCTGGGCTGGAGCGAGACGCGCCCGCGGGGGACGATGCGACGCTCCCCGCGCCGCGCCGCTGGGAGCGCCTCCTCGTGGAGGCCTCCGTCATCGGCGGACGGGACCGCTGGACGCGGCGCCTCGACGGTCTTCGCCACGAGCTCGAGCTCGATCTGAAGGCGGTCGACGATCCCGACGCACCGCGCGCGCTCTCGATCGGCCGATCGCTCGACGATCTCGCGGCCCTGCGCGCGTACGCACTGCCGCTCTTGGAATCACTCGATGCCCTCCCCGAGGAGGCCGCGACGTGGGCCGTGTGGCTCGAGCAGCTCGAAGCACTCGCCTCGCGCGCGCTCCGGCATCCCCACCGCGTGCTCTCCGTGTTGGCCGAGCTCGCGCCCATGGGACCGATCGGTCCGGTGCACCTGCACGAGGTCCGCCTCGTCCTCGCGCCTCGGCTCCGCGATCTCCTGGTCGCCCCCGAGACGAACGCCGAGGGTCGCGTCTTCGTCGCCCCGACGGAGCTCGCACGCGGCATGTCGTTCGACGTGGTGTTCGTCCCCGGCCTCGCCGAGAAGATCTTCCCGCAGAAGGTCGTCGAGGATCCGGTGCTCGCGGACGCCGCGCGCGCACGCCTCGATCAGGTTGGGTGGGCGCGCGGCCGTCTCGACACCAACACCGATCGGATCGCCCAGGAACGGCTCGCCCTGCGCCTCGCGGTCGGCGCCGCGCGGCGTCGCGTGGTCGCGAGCTGGGCGCGGCTCGACGTCGAGCAGGCCCGTCCGCGCGTGCCCTCGTTCTACGGCCTCGAGGTGCTCCGCGCCGCG
>JBKJQC010000259.1:0-2878 GCA_046593995.1 Polyangiales bacterium | reverse complement strand
TCGTCGCGCAGACGTTCGGCACGTGGTGGGGGCCGTTCTTCGATCTCCCTCGCTTCTCCGGCTTCGGCGGTCAGATCCGGCCGACGTTCTTCCTCACCGAAGCCGGAGAAGCGAGGGAGATCGAAGAACGGCCCCCACCACGTGCCGAACGTCTGCGCGACGATCTGCACCGCCACGCGCTCGTGGAGCACGCGCTCGTAGCCGACCCCGATGACCCCTAGCCCGAGCTCCGCCTGGACCGCGTTCGGGCGCGTGTCCGCGCGCGCGGTCGAGACCGACGCAATGAGGGAGACGCACACGATCGTCAGAGCTCGGGATGAAGGCACCGCGAGACCGTACCGCACTCCCGGCTCAGGCAGGCGCGGGCGCGCGAGCGAGCAGACGCGGGTGCGCGATCTGAGTGAGGACGAGCGACGCCGAGATGGCCGCGAGCACCGCCGCCACCTTCAGCGCCGCCTGCGACGGCCAGCGCGACAAGAGGACCACCGACTGCAGCCCGTAGTGCGCGAGCACGATGACGCGGAGCGACGGATCGAGCGGTGCCGCCACGCGCGGTGTCCGGAGCGCGAGCCCCGCGCACAGCGCCATGTGCACGGCGACGATGGTGCCGTCGGTCACGCCGCGCGCCTTCAGGATGTGGAAGGGGACGAACGCGAGCGTGCCGAGGGCGATGATCGCGAGCGCGATGGGAGGCGCGACCGCGAGCATCACGACCGGACGCTCGATGCGTCCGCGGAGCGCGCGACAGAGCGACGCGAAGACCGCGCCGAAGAGCATGTACCAGTAGTAGCTCGTCACCGGGACCCCGAGCCACAGGGCGTGGACGTTGGGATCGGTGGTCGACCAGGTCCACCACCGTGCATCGACGCCGACGATGTCGAAGGGCACGTCGAGCATGCAGATGGCGAACCCGACGAGCAGCGCCTCCGCGACGAACGAGAGCCGGAGCCGCTCGACGACCTTGAGACCGGTGTAGTGGAAGACGACGTAGATGCAGGTCACGTAGAGCGGCAGCTCGCGGTGATAGAGCTCGATCGTGAACTGCGCGTGCACGTAGTTGCGGATGAACTCGAACGCGATCAGCTCCATGAATACGCCGTAGAGGAGGATCACCATCCACTCGAAGGCGTGGTGCCGCTCGCCGCGTCGAAAGCCGAGCAGAGCGTGACGGATCGTCAGCGCGAAGCACGCGAACACGACGAGCTCGAGGGCGAGCTGGTGCCAGGGGCGCACGAACGGGTTCGAGAAGGCGAGGTACGTCGGATCGGCGTGGATCGGCAGCGTCGGCATCGTGATCCTCCGGTCGTCAGTACGTGATCATGTGGTCGGGCTCGTTGCCTTCGGGTGAGCCTCTGCCGCCGAAGGTGCTCTCGTCGTACCGTCGACCGCTCCTGCGGATGGTGCCGTGCAGCCGATCCCATAGCTGCGTGTGGTGCGCGTAGTTGCAGTGGAAGTAGACGTGGTGATCGTCGTGGAACGCGTTGTTCGTGTGGAGCGGGAGCCAGAACGAGAGCTTCACGCCCGCGTGGTCGACCATGCCGATGAAGTACGTGTACGCGATCACCGCGACGTACACGCCCCAGTGCACCGGGAGGATCACCGCCGGCAGGATGAGGAACGCCTCGAACGTGAGGAACTCGACCGGGTGCACCGCGGTCGTCGTGAAGACGATCGGCGCGACGAAGCGGTGGTGATGACGATGGATGTGGCGGAAGAGGAGCTTCCCGTGGAAGGCGCGGTGGCTGTAGTAGAGCCCCGCGTCGATCATGAAGAAGAGGAACACGGCGCTCACCGGCAGGTACCAGAGCCCGTGCTCGTGTGCGTCGAAGTAGATCGACGACCACCCGCCGCGCATCACGTGCCAGGCGAACGTCCCGCCGACGATCGCGCCGAGGAAGATGTTCCCGCTCCCGAGGAGGAACGCTTGTCGCGTGAGCTCGTCCGAGAGGAACCGCTTCGGCTGCAGCTTCCACTCGGCCGCGAGGTGTCGCTTTCGCACGTAGTAGATCCAGTGGACGAGGCCGCCACCGCCCCAGAACGTCACGCCCGTCACCAAGAGCGACAGCGAGACGATCACCGCCCACGCGCGAAACGGATCCTGAGGCATCGCGAGCGCTCCTCCCGCAAATCGCGGGCGATAAAAAGTAACTTACTGATAACTTAATATCGGCGGCCGGCGCAAGTCCGCGCCTCGCTCGGTGCGTCGGAGCGCTAGAGTGCGAGCGTCCGATGAGCGCCCCGACCAAGCGCGAGCCCGCCGTAAAGGCGCGCGCCGGACGTCCGCCGGGGGCTACCCGTGACGCGACGCGCGGCCGCATCCTGACCGCGGCGCGGCGCTGCTTCGCGAAGAACGGCTACGCCTCGACCACCAACCGCGACGTGGGCGACGAGGCCGGGATTACGGCCGCCGCCATCTATCGCTACTACGACTCGAAGGCCGCCCTCTATCTCGCGACGGTGCGCGACGCGCTCGAGGAGATCGTCCCCCGCTTCCGCGCGGCGGTCGAAGGCGAGAAGTCACCGCGCGCGGGGCTCTCGGCGTTGCTGCTCGCCTCGGCCGAAGTGCATCGGCGCGACCCTTCGCTCGCGGCGTTCCTCTCCGTGCTCGCGATCGAGATGCGGCGTCACGAGGAGATCGCCGCCGGCATCGCGACCGAGCAGGGGGAGATCGTCGCGCTGCTCGCCGAGCTCGTCGATCGGGCGGTGCGCGCGAAGGAGCTCTCGCGCGCGGTCGATCCGGCGGCCGTGGTGTCGATGCTCCTCGCGTGCACGATGGGGCTCTCGCTCTACGCGGCGGCGTTCGACGTCGACGATCACGAGCGAGAGCCCCATCGTGCACGCGAGGAGCATCGACACCACGGCCGCCGGATCGACCGCG
>JBKJQC010001266.1:0-3013 GCA_046593995.1 Polyangiales bacterium | reverse complement strand
CGACGCCGATCGGCGCCGGCGTGCACTTGCCGGGTGAGGTCGAGAGCGCGCACGAGTGACACTTGTCCTTGCAGGCGGCGTCGCAACACACACCGTCGACGCAGAACCCCGAGGGGCACTCGCTCGCGGCGGTGCAGCGCTGGAACTCTCCTTGGATCACGGGAGGCTGACCGGGGGGCGGAGGCTCGGGGATCCCGGCGTCGGGCGGCGGTACGAAGCCGCAGGTGCCCGAGAGCACCGGACCGCACACGCCGTCCGCGCCCGCGCCCTTCTCGGCCGCGCTGCAACCGAGACACGCGCCGTCGCATGCCTTGTCGCAACAGACCCCGTCGACGCAGAAGCCGGTCGCGCACTGGGTCGCCGACGCGCAGGTCGAGGCGACCTCGAGCCCGGTCACGCAGGCGCCGGACGCGCAGTGGAAGCCCTTGCCGCAGTCCACGTCGACCGTGCATGTCGACGCGCACGACGTGCCGCCGCTGTTGCAGGCGAAGGGAGAGCATGGCGTCGTCGTGAGCGGACGGCACGCGCCCGCTCCGTCGCAGGTGTGGCCGTTCTCCTGGACGCCTTCCTTGCAGGTCTGCGCCGGGCAGTCGCTGTCCGGATCGCTGCCGTCGGCGACCTTGCCGCAGTTGCCGTCCGAGCCGGAGCCCTTTTTCGCCGCGGTGCATGCGACGCAGGCCCCGACGCAAGCAGTGTCGCAGCAGACGCCGTCGACGCAGTGGTCGCTCTGGCATTGGTTCGCGCCGCCGCACGCGTTGCCGTCGCCGTGCTTGGTCTTGCACGCGCCGAAGGCGCAGTACGCTCCGGCCGCGCAGTCCGTGTCGACCGTACAGCTCGTCGCGCATGCGAGGCCCGCGCTGTCGCACTTCGACGGCGCGCAGGACGCCGCGATCGCGCGGCACGAGCCCGCGCCGTCGCACACCTGTTCGTTCGAGGTCTGTCCGCTGCAGGTGGTACCGCCGCAGTCGTTGCGCGGATCGGTACCGTCCTTCACGTTGGCGCACGCGCCGTCCGTCGCGAGGCCGGTCCGCGCAGCGCTGCACGCCTGGCACTTCGTCGTGCATGCGGTGTCGCAGCAGACGCCGTCGACGCAGTACCCGCTCTGGCACTGCTCGGTGGTGGTGCATGCGACGCCGTTGCTCACCTTGCCGGTGCAGACTGCGCCGGAGCACGTCGCGCCCGCGGCGCACTCGGTGTCGGCGCTGCAGGCGACCGCGCACGCGCTGCCTGCGCACTTGAACGGGGCGCACGGTGCGGTGGACAGCGCGCGACAGGCGCGAGCACCGTTGCAGACGTGGCCGCTCTCGACCGCGCCCGCCGTGCAGGTGGCGCCCGCGCACTCCTTGTCCGGGTCGGAGCCGTCGCCGATCGGTCCGCAGGTCCCGTCGGTGCCGGAGCCCTTCTTCGCGGCGCTGCATGCCTCGCACGCGCCGGTGCAGGCCTCGTTGCAGCAGATGCCGTCCACGCAATTGCCGCTGCCGCACTCGAGCGACGCGGTGCAGGTCGCGCCGCTCGCCTTCTGCGCGTTGCACACGCCGCCGAGGCAGAACGAGCCCGCGGCGCAGTCGGTCGCGGTCGTGCAAGTGAGGAGACACGCACCGGCCGCGCAGCCGTAGCTGCCGCAGCTCGTGAGGGTCGCGCCGGGGCACGCCGCGGTGACGCCGTCGCACTGAGCGCCGGACTGGACAGACGCGCCCACGCAGCTGGCAGCGCGACAGGGCACGCCTGGGTTGCCCGCCGGATGACTGCACCCGCCCGCGCCGTCGCAGTAGTCCGCGGTGCAGATCTGCCCGTCGTCGGTGCAGGGGGTCCCACCCGACTTGGGCGGATAGGTGCAGCCGGTCGGGGGATTGCACGAGACGCTCTGGCACTCGTTGCCGGGCGGGCAGACGAGCGCCGGACCGGCCGAGCAGACACCTGATCTGCAGGTGTCGCTCTGGCTGCACGCGTTGCCGTCGTCGCACGGCGTCCCTTCGGGCGCACTCGGGTTCGAGCAGACGCCGGTCGTCGCGTTGCAGACGCCGGCGACGTGACACGCGTCGCTCGCCGTGCAGACGACGCCGGCGCAGAGGTCGGTGCCGCCGCACACGCCAGCGGTGCAGACGTCGTTCACCGTGGCCGCGTTGCCGTCGTTGCACGGGGTGTTGTTCGGCGCGTTCGGCGTCGAGCACTGTCCCGTCGACGGGTTGCAGGTCCCGGCGAGGTGGCAGCCGTCACTCGCCGTGCAGGTCACCCCGGCGCAGAGGTTCACGCCGTTGCACAGGCCGTTGCTGCACGTGTCGTTCGTGGTCGACGCGTTGTTGTCGTCGCACGAGGTCCCGTTCGGTGCGTTCGGGGTGGTGCACACGCCGGTGCCCGCGGTGCAGGTCCCGGCGACGTGGCAGGCATCGAGCGCCGTGCACGTCACGGCGGCGCAAGGGTTCGTGCCGGCGCAGGTCCCGGCCGTGCACACGTCGTTGATCGTGCTGGCGTTGCCGTCGTTGCACGGAGTGTTGGTGGGCTTCGGCGGGTTCGAGCACATGCCGGTCGCGAAGCTGCAGACGCCGGGATCGTGACACTGATCGAGCGCGGTGCAGGTCACGGCGGCGCACAGGTTGGTCCCCGCACAGCTGCCATTGGTGCAGACGTCGTCGACCGTGCTCGCGTTGCTGTCGTTGCAGGTCGAGCCGTTGGTCTTCGTCGGGTTCGAGCAGACGCCCGTCGCCGGGTTGCATGTACCGACGTCGTGACACTGACTCTGCGCCGTGCAGGTGACGCCGACGCACAGATTGGTGCCCGCGCACGTGCCGTTCGTGCAGACGTCGTTGACCGTGTTCGGGTCGCTGTCGTTGCAGGTCGAGCCGTTGATCTTCGTCGGCTGCGAGCAGAGTCCCGTGGCGGTGTTGCAGGTGCCGACGCCGTGACACTGGCTCTGTGCCGTGCAGGTGACGCCGGCACAGAGGTTCACGCCGGCGCAGACGCCGTTGGTGCACTGGTCGTTGACCGTGTTCGGGTCGCTGTCGTTGCAGGTCGA
>JBKJQC010001237.1:0-3072 GCA_046593995.1 Polyangiales bacterium | reverse complement strand
CGCCCGAGCAAGGCGCCGAGCGTGAGACCCTGGACGGCGGTCAACGGCACCTGCCGCAGCCCGCGCGACGGCTGACGTTCCGACGTCCAGAGCAGTCCGGTCGGCGTGTGATGACCGCTCTTGACGGCGACGCGCGCGAAGCGATCGCAGAACGGCCCCAATGGACGCCCATAGCGATCGACGATCACCTCGTGCGCCGCAACTGCTCGCGTGATCTTCGTCTCCACGAACAGGCTGAGGGGCTGGTTCTGCGACACGGAGAACAACGGTTCGTCCTTCACGCGCAAGCCCTCGAGGAGCGCGCGTCCGGCGGCGAGCTGGGCCGCGTCGCCGAACGTGACCTGCCAGTCGCGGCTCATGAGGGGGAACACCTCACGGCACTGCAGCCCCGTCTCCCGCGCGAATCGGCGGTGATCGCGGAGGCGCCAGTAGTTCATCCCGCCCGCGGCCTCGGCCTCGCGATGAGGCACTTGGCCGAGCCCCGAGAGCACGACGAGGAGCGTCTCGGGGTCGCGGCACGACGCGCGGACCTCGGCGACGATCCGATCGTAGAGCCGGTACCCGAAGCGGATCGGATCATCGCTCTCGTGACAGTCCGGACACGAGACCGAGGGATCGAAGCCGGCGCGATCGAATTGGCGCCAGAAGTGGTGCTGATAGTGGGCGTTCGCGTTGAGGAAGAGTGAGTAGAAACCGTAGCGCGTGGTGCGCAACACGTGCGTGAACGCTTCGAACAAGAAGAGATCGAAGAGGCCCGCCATACGCCAGCCCGACTTGCGATCGAGACGCTGCCGCACGATCTGCAACGCGATCCGTGCCTGGAGCGTCGGTGAGATCCGGAAGCCGAGACACGCTGCGAGGCCATTCGCGATGTCGCGCGCGGTCGGCGCCGCAACCGCGTGCCCCTGCACCTGCCGGCTGACGAGCGCCCACAACGCGCGGAGGCGCTCGGGGTGCGCATCGTTCTCCTTGGCCCACGGATCGGGGAAGAAGATGCCGCCGCGGCTCCGCCCCCGGTGGGCGTTCATGCTGCCGAGGATCGCGCTCTCGATCCCGGCGTCGCTCAACAGCTCCCACGTCTGATCGTGCCGACGGTCGCGCGCGTCGCCGAGCCGGAAGACGCCGTGCTCTGCGAACGACTTCCCGGTGTGGACCGTCGTCCACTGGATCCACGGCTCGAGGTGCTCGTATTTTTCTTCGCTCGTGGTCTCGAGCGCGGCGAAATCGCGATCGAGCGCGGCGAAGGCAGGGAGCTCCCCCTCGGCGATCAGCCGATCGAGGATCGGTCGTGAGATCTCGTTGAGTTCGAGCTGGACGACGCGACGATATCGCTTCGACGATGCGAGCGCGCCGCTCATGTCACGGGTCCGTCTACGACGCTGTCGTACGACGCGGCTTCCGGAACGCTCTCGGGAAGCGGCGCGGGGACGTACGCGCTGCCCGCGCGGACGAGCGCGCCCGCGAGCACGTCGACGACGACCTGGAGGAGCATTTCCGTCTGCGGCGTCACGTCGCCGAACTCGCTCTCCCAGCGAAACAGCGCGTCGAAGCTCCCGCGCTCACCGATGGGAAAGCGAGCCGACACGCAGTCGCCGAGGCGACCCCCGCTGAACGACGGAGCCGTCCAGCGTCGATCCATCGCGTCCCCCTCGCGCGCCACGATCTCGCAGCTCGCGAGATCGGCGCTCTCCATGTGCAGCTCGAACAAATCCCAGACGTCGCCCTCGTTGCGCGCAGCCGCGAGCGCCACGGACAGCTCGGGCAACACGCGACGCAGTCGCTCCGTATGTCGCGTGTGGATGCGCGCCTTCTGGCGGCGCGTCAGGTTGAGGTACTCGAAGTAGCCGACGAACCGCACGATGCCGAGCATCGCGGCGGCGGCAGCGAGGATCGCGACGCCCGCGTGCCAGCTCCGTCCGAGCGCCATCGCGATCGCAGCGACGGTGAATGCGCTGCTGCACAGATAGAGGAACAGCACCGCACGGCGATGCGTGAGCCCCATGTCCAAGAGGCGATGATGAATGTGCCCACGATCCGGCGAGAAGATCGGCCGACGCTCGAGGAATCGCCGAACGATCGAGAAGAGCGTGTCGAGGATGGGCAGCCCGAGCGCGAGGATCGGCACCAGAATCGAGACTGCCGTCGAGGCCTTCTGCGACGGCCCATAGAGCGAGAGCGCTGCGAGCAGGAAGCCGAGGAAGTAGCTCCCCGAGTCGCCCATGAAGATGCGCGCCGGGTTGAAGTTGAAGAACAGGAAGCCGAGCACGGCGCCGAGCATCGTCGCCATGAGCAGCGCCGTGTACGGCGTGCCGTGGATCTGGGCGACGATGAGGTTGGTGACACCGGCGAAGAAGACGACCCCGGCGGCGAGGCCGTCGAGCCCGTCGATCAGGTTCACGGCGTTCACGATCCCGACGATCCAGAAGACCGTCACCGGGAGCGCGAAGATCCCCATCGACAGGTCCCCGACCCCCGGCAGGTTCACCGCCTCGATGCGAAACCCGAGCCCGTACGCGAGGGTCGCCGCAACGATCTGCGCCCCGAGCTTGTACGCCGCACGGAGCCCACGCGTGTCGTCGATGACCCCGACGCACGCCATGAGGCCACCGCCGGCGAGCAGCGCGATGCTGAGATGCGCATTGCCGCGAAGGAGGTCCCGCGCGGTCGGCACGCGCGCGGCGATGATGCCGAGCGTGAGCACCCAGCTCACGACGATCGCGATGCCTCCCAGGCGCGGCACGACGCGACCGTTGACGTGCCGCCCCCCGGGCACCGAGACCGCGCCGACGTGGAGCGCCACGCGCCGGATGAACGGGATCAGCAGAGCGCTCAGAAGCGTGGCGAGCACGAACGCGGCGACGAGGATCTGCATCGGCGGCCTCCGTCAGTGCTTCTTGCGGCCGTAATACCCGCCGCCATACGTGTAGTAGTACGAGCCCTTGTACGCCGTGTCCTTGAGATTGACCGCGTTGAGGACGACGCCGATGACGTGACCCTTGACGTCGAGGAGCCGGCGAAGCGCCTGACGAATCGCCGCGCGCGGCGTCTGGAAGGCACGAATGACGAGGATCG
>JBKJQC010001221.1:0-6552 GCA_046593995.1 Polyangiales bacterium | reverse complement strand
GAACATCTCGCTGAAGAGGACCGTGCGCGTGAGCTCTTCGATCCGCTGGTCGCGCTCGTGATCGCGCGTGCGCTGCTCGGTGACGTCGCGCAGCGTGCCGGCGACGTACGTGGCGAGCCCCGCATCGTCGAAGAGCGTGCGGCCGCGGAGCTCGATGCGATGCGCGGCGCCGTCCGACCGCTGGAACTCGTCGTGGAACTCCGCGTCGAAGCGGGTCACGGTGCGGCGGACGTGGTCGCGGTCACCCGCGTGCACGCGGAGGAGGAACCCGTCGAGATCGAGGCGATCGTCCTGGATGCCGAGGAGCGTCTTGCAGCGATCGTCCCAGCGGAACGCGCCGTCACCTGGCTCGAGCTCGAAGATCCCGAGATCGCTCGTCGACAAGGCGATGCGCACGGCATCGTGCTTGGGCGTGGGAGGGTTCGGCAGGAGGGAGACTCGAGGCGTCACCGACGGAGCATCGGGTTACGCGGGGCTCCAGCATAGACAGTTTTCGCGCTCGTGTAGCGGCCGTGCTTCGGATTTCTTCCTCGCGGAGCTGAAGGCCACCGCCGATCGGCGGAAATCAGACACGGCTTTCACTTGGGAAGCGTCACCGTGAACGAGGTTCCGCTCTCTTCCGTGGAGCGCGCGACGACGCGCCCGCCGTGCGCGCGCGCGATCTGCTCGACGATGTAGAGGCCGAGTCCGAGCCCGCGCGAGCGACGTGACGACGTCGATTCGGAGGCGCCGCGTCGGAAGGGGTCGAAGAGCGCGAGCAACGTCTCGGCCGGGATCACCTCGCCGGGGTTCTGCACCTCGAGCGCGATGGTGCTTTCGATCCCGCGGAGCGTCACCCGCACGACGGCGCCTTCCGGTGAGTAGTCGACGGCGTTCGACACGAGGTTCGAGAGGATCTGCTGCACGCGCCCGACGTCGCAGCGTCCGCGCGTGTTCCCGTGGCTCTCGAACGTGATCGTGCGGTGCGGGACGGCGAGCTGCACCTCCTCGATCACGCCGCGGCAGATCGGCTCGAGATCGGCGTCGGTGAGGAAGACCGGCATCCCCCCGCCCTGTCGGCTCCGTGTGAAGTCGAGCAAGTCGGCGATCATGCGATCCATCCGCTTGGTGGTCGCCTCGATGCGCAGGCCGATGTCCTTGGCGACGCTCTCCGTCACGGAGCGACGCGTGAGGATCTGCGAGCCGAGGCGCAACGCCGTGAGCGGGGTGCGGAGATCGTGGGCGAGGATCGCGATGAACCGCTCGCGGAAGAGCGCGTCGCGCTCCATGACGTCGCTCGCGCGCTTTCGCTCGGTGATGTCGAGCACTGCGCCGACCAGGCGCGACGGCTGATCTCCGTCGAAGAACGGGCGCGCCAAGGCGGCGTTCCACCGCTCGGTCCCGTCGTTGCGCACGATGCGGTAGTCGACGGCGTACGGCGCGCGACGCTCCGGATCGAGCGACGCGTCGAGCGCCGCGCGGACGCGCTCGCGATCGTTCGGGTGCACGTTGCGCTCGGCGTCCGCGAAGGACGCAGTGGCCGGTAGGTCCATGATCGTCTGGCTGCTCGTATCGAGCTGGAGCACACGCGTGCGGCCATCGAGCTCCCAGGTCCCGATGTTGGCCGCCTCGAGCGCGACGTACATGCGCGTCTCGGCGTCGTACACGCGCTCGAGGGCGTCGGTCCGCTCTTGCTCGGCCGCGCGTGTCCGGGCCCCGAGGACCTGCACGCGGAGCAACGTCTGCACGCGCGCGCGGAGGACGACGTCCTCCCCCGATTTCGCGACGAAGTCGTTCGCGCCCGCGGAGAGCGCGTCGAGCATGGCGGGGCCGTCGCTCGTGAGCACCAGCACCGGCAGCGTGACCTCGTCGTAGCGCTCGCGTACGAAGCGGAGCACGTCCAGGCCGGTGAGCCCCGGGAGCTCCCAGTCGAGGATCATCACGTTCGGCGGGTCGGGCTGCGAGAGCCGCTCGAGGAGCGTCCCGCCGTCCGAGAAGTGGAGGATGTCGAGCCCTACGAGCGCGTGCTTCGTCTGCTCCGCCTGCAGCGGGCTGTCCTCGAGGAGCCACAACCGCATCCGGTCCGCGGGCAAGCTCTTGCGCTCGCCCATCGCCGCCAGGCGGAAGTGCTGTTGCTCGCGCTTCGCGTCCGTCCCCATTCCGCGCCGCCATCCTAGCCTCTCGACGCGGGGATGGTGGCATCAAACGGCGAGCCACGGAGCGCCTTCCACTCGCGCCGCGTTCTGCGCATGTATCCTGCCGCGCCGATGCCCACGATCGAATCGAAGATCGACGTCACCTCCGAAGCGTTCGCCAAGCACCGCGCGGACATGCTCGCGCGCGTCGCCGAGCTGCGCGCCGTCGAGGCCAAGGTGCGTGCGACCGAGCAGCAGGCGAAGGCTCGCTTCGAGAAGCGCGGTCAGCTGTTGCCGCGCGAGCGCGTGACACGGCTCCTCGATCGCGGCTCGCCCTTCCTCGAGATCTCGACGCTCTGTGGCTACAAGCACCACGACGACGACGACGGCTCGCTCGCGGGCGGCAACACCATCATCGGCATCGGCTACGTGTCGGGCGTCCGCTGCATCGTCACCGCGAGCAACTCCGCCATCAAGGGCGGCACCATGTCGCCGTGGGGCGTGCAGAAAGGCCTGCGCGCGCAGGAGATCGCGCTCCAGAACAAGCTCCCGGTGATCTCGCTCATCGAGAGCGGCGGGGCGAACCTCAACTACCAGCAAGAGGTCTTCATCCCCGGCGGCGGGACGTTCTGCAACCAGGCGCGCCTCTCGGCCGCGGGCATCCCGCAGATCGCCGTGGTGCACGGTTCGAGCACGGCCGGCGGCGCCTACATCCCCGGGTTGTCCGACTACGTGGTCATGGTCCGCAAGCAGGCCAAGGTGTTCCTCGCAGGACCGCCGCTCCTCAAGGCCGCCACCGGCGAGATCGCGAGCGACGAAGATCTCGGCGGCGCAGAGATGCACTGCACCGTCGCCGGCACCTCCGAGCTGATGGCGGAGAACGACGCGGACGCGATCCGCATCGCGCGCGAGATCATGGCGAACCTCGGATGGAACGAGCGCCGCCCGGCAATGGAGCGGACGGCGTACCGCGAGCCGCTCTACTCGCCCGACGAGCTCTGCGGGGTCGTGCCGGTCGACTACCGCAAGCCCTACGACTGCCGCGAGGTCATCGCGCGCATCGTCGACGGCTCCGACTTCCTCGAGCTCAAGGCGCTCTACGACATGCAGACGATCTGCGGCCGCGCGACCATCGAGGGGCACGCCGTCGGGATCATCGGCAACAACGGACCGATCACCGCCAACGGCTCGGCCAAGGCCGGCCAGTTCATCCAGCTCTGCTGCCAGTCGAACGTCCCCATCGTCTACCTGCAGAACACGACCGGCTACATGGTCGGCACGCAGTCCGAGCAGGCGGGCATCGTGAAGCACGGGTCGAAGATGATCCAAGCCGTCGCCAACGCGACGGTCCCGCAGATCACCATGCTCATCGGCGCGTCGTTCGGCGCAGGGAACTACGGCATGTGCGGCCGTGGCTTCTCGCCGCGGTTCATCTTCTCCTGGCCGAACAGCCGCACCGCGGTCATGGGTGGTGAGCAGGCCGCACGCGTCCTCGGGATCGTGATGGGCGAGAAGATGGCGAAGCGCGGGACGCCGGTGCAGCCCGAGTTCCTCGAGGCGATGGGGCAGACGATCATCGACCAGTTCGACAAGGAGTCGCACGCCTTTCATTGCAGCGCGCGCCTCTTCGACGACGGGTTGATCGATCCCCGCGATACGCGACGGGTGTTGGGATTGACGCTCTCGGTGTGCCGCGAGGCCGAGCTGCGGGAGGTGTCGAAGAACACGTTTGGGGTCGCGAGGTTGTAGTTGGTAGCTGGCGTGATGTTTCGTGATTGCCCTCACCCCGGCCCTCTCCCGAGGGGAGAGGGAGCGTTCGCGCGGAAGGTTCGGAAAATGCGTCGATTCGAGAAGGTGTTGATCGCCAATCGCGGCGAGATCGCGATGCGCGTCATCCGGAGCTGCAGGAAGCTCGGCTACCGCACGGTCGCCATCTACTCCGACGCGGATCGCGGCGCGCCGCACGTGATGGCGGCCGACGAGGCGGTGCACATCGGACCGTCGCCCGCCAAGGAGTCCTATCTCGTCATCGACAAGGTGATCGCCGCGGCGAAGTGCGCGGGGGCCGACGCGATCCACCCCGGGTACGGCTTCCTCTCCGAGAACGCGGGCTTCGTGCGCGCGTGCGACGAAGCCGGCATCGTGTTCATCGGCCCCACCTCCGAGGCCGTCGAGCTGATGGGGAACAAGCGGCAGGCGAAGCTGCGGATGATCGCCGCGGGCGTGCCGTGCACCCCCGGCTACGAGGGTGAGGACCAGTCGGACGCGGGGCTGGTACGCGAGGCGAACCGCATCGGCCTGCCGGTGATGGTCAAGGCGGCGGCGGGCGGCGGCGGGCGCGGCATGCGGCTCGTGCGCGAGACGCCGGAGCTCGAGGGCGCGATCCGGTCGGCGCGCTCCGAAGCGGAGAACGCGTTCGGCTCCGGCGAGCTCATTCTCGAGAAGGCCGTGGTCGACGCTCGGCACGTCGAGATCCAGATCTTCGCCGATGGTCACGGAAACGTGATCCACCTCGGCGAGCGCGACTGCTCGGTGCAGCGTCGCCACCAGAAGGTCATCGAAGAGAGCCCCTCGCCCGCCGTCGACGAAGCACTCCGTGCGCGCATGGGAGACGTCGCCGTGACCGCCGCGCGCGCGATCGCCTACGTGGGCGCCGGGACCATCGAGTTCCTGCTCGCCCCGAACGGCGCGTTCTACTTCATGGAGATGAACACGCGCCTCCAGGTGGAGCACCCGGTCACCGAGCTGATCACGGGGCTCGATCTCGTCGCGTGGCAGCTCGCGGTCGCCGCGGGCGACCGGCTGCCGCTGACGCAAGAGCAGGTGATCTTCCGCGGGCACGCCATCGAGGTGCGGCTCTGCGCCGAGGATCCGTCCGCCGGGTTCCTGCCGCAGACCGGCACGCTGTCGCTCTGGCGCGTGCCCGAGCGCGAGGGCGTGCGCGTCGATCACGGCGTCCGCGAAGGGCAAGAGATCACCCCGTTCTACGACTCGATGCAGGCGAAGCTCATCGCGCACGGCGCCACACGTGACGACGCGCGCCGACGGTTGATCTCGGCGCTCCGCGAGCTCGCGGTGCTGGGCGTCACCACCAACAAGCCGTTCCTCCTCCGCGCGCTCGAGCACGAGGCGTTCGTGAGCGGCGCGTACCACACCGGCTTCGTCCCCCAGCACTTCCCGCCTCTTGGAGAAGGGGGCCTTGCCGAGCTCGATGGCCCGACGCCTATCGGCCACGCGCTCGCGGCGGTCGCGCTCTTCCACGGCGACGCGCAGGCGCTCCGCGCCGATGCGGGCTTCTCCGAGGCGGTGATCAACTGGAACAGCGCCTGGGCGAACCCGGTCGAGCTGAAGCTCGCGTGCGGCGAGAAGACCGAGACGATCCAGGTGCGCCCCCTCGCAGCGGACCGCTACGACGTCGAGGTGAAGGGCACGATCTACGCGCTCGCCGGCGTCTCCCTCGCAGACGGCGCGCTCGACTACACCCGCGACGGCCTCCGCGCGCGCGTGCGCTGCTCTCGCGACGGCGAAGCGGTCTGGCTCGAAGCCGGGGCCGCGCCCGCGTTCGTCGACAAGACCTACGAGCCGCCGCGCGCCCCCGAGGAGGGCGGCGACGGACGCCTCGTCGCGCCGATGAACGGCCGCGTGCTGCAGGTCCACGTGCGCGCGGGGGACGTCGTGAAGAAGAAGCAGGTGCTGGTGGTGATGGAGGCCATGAAGATGGAGCTCCAGATCGTCGCCTCGGTCGACGGCCTCGCATCCGCCGTGAACGTCGCGGTCGGCGATCAGGTCAACGCGCGTCAGCTGTTGGTGTTGCTCGAGGCAAAGGTGTGATCATCCGGAGACGTCGCGCACGATCCTACCGACCATCCACCGGCCGGGTGCGCGCGAGCGCGCGGAGCCCCGCCGCCAGCTCGTCGGCGTTCCACGGCTTGCGCACGAAGAGCTCGAACGGTGCCTCGGCGCTCGGCTCCGAGGTCTCGCCGTCGACGTACCCCGAGACGAGCACGCGGACGATCGCCGGCGCGCGTCGCCTGACCTCCGCGAGGAGCTCGAGGCCGTTCATCTGCGTCATGCGGTAGTCCGACACGAGGATGTCGAACGGCGCGCCGCCGGCCGCGAAGAGCCGCTCGAGCGCGTCGCGCGGCGTGTCGGAGGTCTCGACCTCGAAGCCGCGGCGCCGGAGCTGTCGCTGCATCGCGGCGGAGACGAGCGTCTCGTCGTCGACGATCAAGACCCTGAACGATCGCTCGTCGGTCATGCCGCGAGCATCACGTACGAAGCACGCTGCGGGAGCCGGATGGTGATCGCCGTGCCGACGCCCGCGGTCGAGGTCACGTCGAGCGACCCGCCGTGCCCGCGGACGATCCCCTGGACGACGGCCATGCCGAGGCCGGTGCCGCTGGTCTTGGTCGTGAAGAACGGCTCGAAGAGGCGCGCC
>JBKJQC010001188.1:0-3926 GCA_046593995.1 Polyangiales bacterium | reverse complement strand
CTTCGCGATGATGCCATCGACGATCCACACGTCCATCAGGGCGGCGCCGTCGGCGAGCGCGTCGGCGCCACCGATGACGGTCGCGTCGTACGCCTCGTCGACGTACCACTTGTTGAGCGCGGCACGGTGGAGGTTGGGCCACTCGGCCGCGAGCTTCTTCGGGGTCGCCTCGTTCTCCTCCACATACCAACGGTACGCGAGGTACGCGCCGACGAAGGCGGCGATGACGCCGGGAGCCATGAGGATCAGCTCCCACTTCTCGGCGCCCTCTTTCATGAGGATGCTCTTGCCGACGGTGTCGGAGAAGATCGGGTGGAGCCAGTGGCCGAGCGGCTCGATGTGGAGCGGCTCCGCGTAGAGGAAGCCCGCGAACAGCGCGAGCGCGCCGAGGATCGCGACCGGGAGGGCCATCGTCCACGGGGCCTCGTAGGGAGGCGGACCCGGGATCGTCGGATCGTCGTGGTGATGGTCGTGCGCGTGATCCGCGTCGTGACCATGCGCCCCCTCGACCAGATCGCGCGGTGACGTCGTCTCGTGCTCCGCGGAGCCGTGGGCGTCGTGGCCGTGCCCGTGCTCCTGGGTGGTGGTCGCGAGACCGTACGAGGTGTCACCCTCGTCGAGCTCGTGCTCGTTCTCGAACGGGTTGAGCGCGAGCGCCTCGGCGGGATCGACGGCCCAGCCGCGGAAGTCCCCCCAGAACGTCTTGAAGACGAGGCGGAACATGTAGAACGCGGTGCAGGTCGCTGCAATGATCCCGATCGCGAAGAGGACCGGGCCGAGCCAGTTGGGCGCGTGGAAGAAGTTCGAGGTCGCGATGCGCTGCGCGGTATCGCAGGTGTTCTGCGCCATCTTCGCCGTGCCCGGCGCGGGGTTCGCGCACTGCTTCAGGATCGCCTTCGCGGTGCCGACCATCGGGTGGACGACGTCGTTCGCGTAGGCCTTGAAGAGGATCCCGTCCTTCGAGAAGAACCCGGAGGTGAGGGGGAAGCCGGCGATGGCGAGCGTCGCGGCGAGCATGGACCAGTAGGTCCACGGCATGAACTTTCGCATGCCGCCCATGAAGCGCATGTCCTGGCTCTTCACGTCGTCGTGGATCCGCGCGTGCATCGCGTGGATGACCGAGCCGGCGCCGAGGAAGAGGCAAGCCTTGAAAAAGGCGTGCGTGAGGACGTGGAAGAAGCCCATCGAGAACGCGCCGACGCCGACGCCCAGGAACATGAACCCGAGCTGGCTGACGGTGGAGTACGCGAGGACCTTCTTGATGTCGTTCTGGACGAGGCCGATGGTCGCCGCGAAGAGCGCGGTGAGCGCGCCGACGATGGCGACGACCATCATGGCGAAGGGCGAGAGCGCGAACACGCCGTTCAAGCGGCAGATCAGATACAGACCGCTCGTGACCATCGTGGCCGCGTGGATGAGCGCGGAGACCGGCGTGGGGCCGGCCATCGCGTCCGGGAGCCAGACGTAGAGGGGGATCTGCGCGCTCTTGCCGGTGCAGCCGAGGAAGAGGCAGAGGCAGGCGGCGGTCGCCGCGCTGATCGTGATCGGGTTCACGTCGCGCTGCCACACCGTGATGCGCGCGTCCGGGTGGAGCAGGTTGCCGGCGCCGTGGTTGATGCCGTCCCAGTCGAGCGCACCGCAGTGGTACGCGATCAGCAGCATCCCGGCGATCATGCCGACGTCACCGATGCGGTTGGCGATGAACGCCTTGCGGCCGGCGGTGGCGTTCTCGGTCTTTTCGAACCAGAAGCCGATGAGCAGGTAGCTGCACGCGCCGACGCCTTCCCAACCGACGAAGAGCAGCGGCATGTTGTCCGCGAGCACCAGCGTCAGCATCGAGAAGATGAAGAGGTTCAGGTACGCGAAGAACCGGTGGTAGCCCGGATCCTTCGCCATGTAGCTCGTCGAGTACAGGTGGATGAGGAAGCCGACGCCGGTGACCACGAGCATCATCACGGAGGAGAGCTCGTCGACCGAGAACTTCACGTCGATGGCGATGCGGCCGAGGTTCGGCGAGAGCATGCCGTCCTTCCACGGCGTGTCGGCCATCGACATCCACTTCCAGGCGAGCCAGGAGAGCTTCGTCGCGTGGTGCTCGACGTGCGCGCCAGCGGCCGAGTTCGCCGCGGCCGGCGCAGCCTTCGCCGCCGCGGCCTCGGCCACGTGGCGCAGCTCGTGGAGCTTCAGGAACGTGACGATGGCGGCCGCGAAGCTCACGCCCATCACGAACAGCGTCATGAGGCGGACGGCGGGCTTGCCGACGCGCTTGCCGAAGACGCCGTTGAAGAACGCGCCGAACAGCGGCGCGAAGACCACCACTGCGAGGAGGTAGAAGTCGTCGGGTTTGCCGAAGGTGTGCGTGTTCATCGGCTCAGTGCTTCAGGAGGTCGGCGCTGTCGGAGCGGACCGTGTTCTTCAGGCGGAAGAACGACAGCACGATCGCGAGGCCCACTGCAGCTTCGGCCGCCCGGATGGCGGACACGAAGAACGCCGTCACGTGACCGGTGTGCGCGTTCGCGTACTGCCGGTTGAACGCGACGAACGTGAGGTTGATGGCGTTCAGCATCAGCTCGATGCTCATCAGCGCCACGATGACGTTGCGGCGGACGAGGAAGCCGACGGTGCCGATCCCGAAGAGGAGAGCGGCGAGGACGAGGAAGGCAGGGATGGGGATCACGGCGCGCTCCTGTCGATCACGGCGGGCTTGCGGACGTCATCCGCGCGTGAGGAGGGGCGCACGGCGAGCTCGAGGGCCGGTGCGTGTGCCGGGAGCTCCGCAGGGTCGCTCCCGTGCGACCTGTCGTCGGCGAGGACCTTCTCCTCGAGCTGCGGGTCGGGCTGCTTGCCGCGCGCAACGGCGACGGCGCCCACGATCGCGACCATGAGGAGGAGCGACGCGACCTCGAACGGGACGATGTAGTCGCTGAAGAGGAGCTCGCCGATGGCTTCCACGGAGCCGAAGCCCGACTGGATGGCGGGACCGCGCGGGAAGGTCTTCTTCGCGAGCACCAGGATCACGAGGACGGCGATCGCGCTCCCCGCGATGCCGCCTGCGACGCGTGCGACGATCGCCTTCGAGTCCTTCGGCGGGATCGCCGCGGGGCCGATCAGCATGATGACGAAGAGGAAGAGGACGACGACCGCGCCGGCGTACACGATCAGCTGGATCGCCGCGAGGAAGGGCGCGTGCAGCTGCAGGTACAACCCGGCGAGGGCGACGATCGTGAAGAGCAGCGAGAGCGCTCCGCGGATCGGGTTCGGGAAGGCCACCGTCCCGATCGCGCCCATCACGATGACGACCGAGCAGATGGCGAAGAAGATTCGTTCGATGAGATCGGCTTGAGCCATCACGCCCTCACAGAATCGATCCGTTGAAGGGACAGCGCTTCTCTGCGATGTGCTGCTCGAACTCCTTGCGGAACTTCCGCACGAAACCGAGCATCGGCATCGCCGCGCCGTCACCGAACGCGCAGATCGTGTTGCCGATGATGTTCGAGGCGATGTCGGAGATCTCGTTGAGCTCACCGAGGTCGCCGTGGCCAGCCTCGATCTTCTCGAAGATCTTGTGGATCCAGCCGGTGCCCTCGCGGCAGGGCGTGCACTGCCCGCACGACTCGTGGCTGTAGAAGCGCGCGAGGTTCTCTGCCGCGCGGACCATGCACGTCCCCTCGGCCATCACCGTGATGCAGCAGGTGCCGAGCATGGTGCCGGCGATGCGCATCGTGTCGACGCCCATCGGCACGTCGTACACCTTCATGCCGTGGTACTTGTGGAGCGGCGACTTGTCGTCGGGCATGTGGAAGACGTCGTCGGGCAGGAGCACCGGGCAGGACGAGCCGCCGGGGATGACCGCCTTCAGGGTGCGGGCGCTGTGGCGCATCTCCCGGTTCTACGCCGAGGAGTCCTGCGGCCAGTGCACCCCCTGC
>JBKJQC010001175.1:0-10064 GCA_046593995.1 Polyangiales bacterium | reverse complement strand
GCGGGGGGGGCTGCGGTCCCGGCGGTCCCTTCGCGGAGGCCGACGCCGAGGCCGACGGCGACGCGAGCGGAGGAGCGCCCGGCTTCGCGCCGGGTCCGGGCGGCGGCGGCGGCGGCGGACCCGGCGGTCCTCCCGGCGCGCTCGGCGGCTTCGCAGCGCCCGGCGGCATCTTCATCATCTCCTTGGACTTGTCGCAGGTCGGCTTGTCCCAGGGCGCCATGGTGCACGCCTTGCGGTAGTAGCTCGCGACGATGAAGCTCGGCGAGGTCTTCGCCTTCTCGTTCAGATCACCCGCCTTCTTGCAGACGTTGGCATCGTTCTCGGCGGCGCGATTGCAGGCCATCGCATAGTACTTCGCGGCCTTGATCGGGTCGGCAGGAACGCCCTTCGCGCCGGCCTCGAGGATGCGCCCGAGACGAAGCGCGCCGTCTTTGATGTACGCGGACTTCGTGTAGTACTCGACCGCCTTCGGCTTGTTCTCGACCACGCCGCCCTGCGCAGTGTCGGCGAGCAACGCGACGCCGTAGCAGGCGGCGGTGATCTTCTCGTCGTAGCAGAGATCCTCGAGCGTCTTCCGGGCAGTGGTCGGGTCGGCCTTCACGCCGTCGCCGTTCACCTGCAGGAGGGCGAACTCCGCGCACGCGACCTTGTTGTTCTTCTTGCACAGGTCGTCGAACAGCGCGGCCGCGCGCTTCACGTCCTTGACCTTGTATTTGTCGACCGTGAGGTAGATCCCGAGCTGCTCGCACGCGCGCGTCGCGCCCTGCCGGCATGCGCGGTCGAGGAGGTCGAGCCCCTCCTTGGGGATCTTCTTGAAGACCTCCGTACCGTCCGCCTTCTTGCTCCCCTCGACGTAGAGCGAGCCGGCGCGGATGCACGAGTTCTGATCGCCGAGGCCGCACGCGCGCACGTAGTAGCGGACGCCGCGCTCCGGGTCGGCGGCGACGACCATCGCGGTGCTGCCGTACTCGTAGAAGCGGCCCCAACCGGCGCAGGCCGCGGCGTCGGAGTGATCGCAGCCGTGCTTCAGCGCGCCCTCGGCCTTTCCCTTGATCGACTCGGCGCCGCCCTTCTCGCCCATCTTCGATGCGACGTACGCCTCGGAGAGGTTCGCGCAGCCTTCCGGCTTGGTCGCCTCCTTCGTGCAGGACTTCTCGAGGGCGTCGACCGCGCCGGCCGGATCGCGATCCTTCCCGTACATGAGGCCGCGACCGAGGCGCACGCAGCTCCCGAGGTGCCCCTTGTCGCACTGAGCCTTGCACTCGTCGAGGTTGTCCTGACGACAGAGGAACTTGATCTTGTCCGACGGCTTCACGCAGCTGCCACCCTCGGCGCGCACGAGGTCCTTCGGACAGGGCGGATCGGTCTTCTGCGAGTAGGCGCTCTCCGGCTCCTGCTCGCTCGCCTTCTTCTCGACCTCGGCCTTCTCCTCGTTCGTCGCCAGGAGTCGGCGGAGGTGGAGGCGGAGCGGCACGCCGCAGTCGCTCGGGGACGTCTTGTCCTCGGCAGACGCCTTGCGACACGCCTCGAGCTTTCCCTCGTTCGTCGAAGACTTCTTGCTGTCCTTGCTCTCGCCGGAGGCGCCCTTGCCGAAGACGTCGACGGTCGCGGACGCCTCGCCCGAGGTCTTCTGCGCGATGGCGAAGGCGCCGACGTCGACCTTGTAGACGAAGTGCGTCGCGCCATCGCAGTCCCCCTTGCGAAGCGGTACGAGCTGCGGCTTGGCGACGAGCTCGAGCGCCGAGCTCTTCGAGCCGACCTCGGCGAGCGCGATGTCGACGTGACGCCCCGCCTGGACGCTCGCCTTGAGGCTGACGCTGGCGAGCGGGATGTCCGCCGCGACCTTGTCGAAGCTCTCGATCTCGATGACTCGCTCGCGCGACGACGAGCCGATGTAGCTGAACTCCGCGTCGAGCTTGCAGGTCGGGAGGATCTTCAGCGTCTTGCAGTCGTAGGCGACGACCGGCACGACGTTCTTGCTCGTGACCATCTCTTCGATGGCCTTTCGATCACTCGCGTCGAGGTCGACGATCAGCGTGCGGTCGTCGTCGCTGGCGGAGCACTGCACCGCCTGATCGCCCATCGCCTCCTTGGTGGTGATCTCCGCCGGGCGCGCGGCGGCGCCAGGGCCCTTTCCTGCGCAGGAGGTGGTCGAGGCGGCGAACAAGAGACCGAGAATCGAGACGACGGACGAGCGAAGCATGCGGCGAGGCTCTCCGCCTCTTCGCACCGTGTCAACCACTCGATGGCCGGAGTGGGACACTTCCAGAAATACCGATGTATGGGCCCGCGTGTCCAGCGTGACGCGTGGCTCTGCGCTTCCGGCGGCGGCTTTCAGTGCTCGTCGGCGCGCCGCGGATCGACGACGACCTCACCCGCCTCGTTGCGCTCGATGTGGAGCGCGGTCGGTGCCTCCTGCGAGACCCAATCGAAGAATGCGCGACGGCGAGCGTCGCGTGACTCGAGCTCTCCTTCACGCCGGAGCCGCGCGATGCGGTCGGCGAGCGCCATGACCGTCGCGCAGAAGCGACCGGGATCGAGGGGCTTGTGCAGGATGCGATGCACCTCTCCCTCGTTCACGGCCTGGACGGCGCGGTCGAGGGTGACGGACGCCGAGAGGATCATCCGTACGGTGCTCGGGTACTTCGCACGGACGATCGCCAGGAGCTCGAGCCCCGACGTCTCCGGCATGTCGATGTCCGACACGACGACGTCGACGCGACGCTCCGCCAGGATCACGAGCGCCTCTGCCGCGGACCCGGCCGTGAGCACCTCGAGGCCGGTGTCGCCGATCACGCGGCGGATCATGCGAAGCAAGAAGGTGTCGTCGTCGACGAAGAGGGTCGTGATCGCCTCGGTCATCGCAGCCACCGTGCCCAGGAAGAGCGCTCGAGGGTCGCGAGCGCACCCTCGACATCGGCCGCGAGCTCGCCCGCCGATTGATGTCGCTCCGCCGGAGATTTCGAGAGAGCGCGGGCCACGAGGTGCGTGACGGCTCCCGGCAGCACGCCATGCGCGCTCGTGACGATCGTCGGCGATTTGGTCAGGTGGGCTCTGAAGATGTCCTCCACGGAGTCGCCGTCGAATGGGACCTCGCCGGTGAGGAGCTCGTGGATCACGATGCCGAGCGCATAGACATCGGACCGCGCGTCCGTCGGCCGCCCGCCGATCTGCTCCGGGGACATGTAGTGGGGCGTACCGACCACGAAGTCGCGCCTGGAGTTCGACCCGTCCTGGAGGAGCGACGCCGCGCCGAAGTCCATCACCTTCACCCGCGGCTCGGCCGCCGTCGAGCCGGTGAGCAGCATCACGTTCGACGGCTTCATGTCGTTGTGCACGACCCCAGCGGCGTGCGCTGCCGAAAGCGCGTGCGCGAGCTCCCGCGCGATCCGGAGCGCGGCCGCAGGCTGGGGAACGCCGCGGTCCATGAGCTCGGTCAAGGTCTGCCCTTCCAGGCGCTCCATGACCACGTACGGGCGGCCGTCCGCGAGCACGCCGTAGTCGAACGCCTCGACGAGGCGCGCATCCCGCACGCGACTCGCAGCCCGCGCCTCCGCGAGGAATGCGCGTGCCTGCTGCACGTGCGATGCGATCCCCTGATGGAGGACCTTGATCGCGACCGGGCGGTCGAGGAAAGCGTGCACGCCGCCGAGCACGGTGCCCATGCCACCATGCCCGAGCTCCTCGTCGATGCGATACACACCGAGGGTCCCGCCCGGTCGAGGATCGTCCTCGACGTCCTGCAGCTTGCTGCCGTCACGCAGACAGAGCTCGTCCGGCGGCACGGCCAGCGTCCCACACGTTGGGCAGCGCCGGAGCGCCGATGCCGTCATCTCGACGTCACGCCCATCGACCGTGACCGCGCGGACCTCGACCTCGAAGGCATCGCAACGCACTGCGATCGACACGATGAGCTCGGCGTGATGCTCGCCTGCCCGTATGCGGAGGCGCGCGACGTTCGCGTGTCCCTCGGGGGTGCCTGCGTGTGCGAGCGGATCGAGGCCGGTCATCCGCGCGAGCCGCGCGACCGCACACGCGGCGACCGCCGACTGGATCGTGAGCGACCGCAGCGTCCGCGGTCCTCTGCGGAGCGTGAGCAGGTAGTGCTCCCCGGCACGCTCGAGCATCGCGAGGCTCGTGTCGCGCCGCACGAGCGCGCCGAGCGCGAGGTCGAGGACGGCCACCGGATCCTGTTCCGGAGCTCGCGTGGTCGCCATCAGGACGAGCTCACCCAAGAGCCCGAGCGCGCTCCACGAGGCAGAATGCGCCGCGCGTGTCGAGGAGAGAGGTCCGCAGAGCGATGCACGGATGAAGCAGTAGAGCAGTCGAGGACAGGGGGCGCGAGCGTTCGTTCGCGTGTCCACCCGGCCCGGGCTGCGCTCGCGCGCGCTTACCGTCGGGCGAGAGAGGCTGGATCGAAACACGGGTTGACGGGAGCGCCAGCCCTGGGCGAGCGTTTGCCCGTGACCTTTCGACGCCGCGCCCCCGCTTTCCTCATCGTGACCGCAGTCCTGGTGGTCCTCTGCACCACCGCGGTCGCGAACTACCTGACCACGCGGCTCTTGGAGTCGTCCAAGGCGGCGAACTTCAAGCTGATGCGCGACGTGCTCTCGAGCATCCTCAAGTCCACCGAGGACAAGGCGCTCACGCGCGCCGAGATCGTCGCGTCGATGCCGTCGGTACGCGCCGCGTTCATCGCCCGCGACCGGGCCAAGCTCCTCGCCGAGTGCGAGAAGATGTACAAGCTGCAGGACGAGAAATACGGCGTCAACGCGGCACAGTTCCACGTGCCCCCGGGCGTGGGGTTCCTCCGGCTGCACAACCCTGCGAGCTTCGGCGACGACCAGACGAGCTATCGGCCCATGCTCGCGGACGTGAACTCGAACCACGTCCTGCGAAAAGGCGTCCTCATCAGCAAGTCCGGGCCGAGCATCTCCGGCATCGTGCCGATCGCCGACGACGCGGGGAAGCACGTGGGCAGCTTCGAGATGGGGCTCGAGTTCGAGCCGATGCTCGACAAGATCAAGGAGGCTTACAACATCGAGGCGTCGGTCTACCTCGACGAGAAGATGCTGCGCGAGATCGCCACGACTCTCACCGGCGAGGTGCTCACGCCGAAGAACCGCGTCGGTCGCTACATTCGCTTCCACGCGACGCACCCGCAGCTCGCCGCCGCGCTCGTCACCGACAAGGAAGTCGACGTGATCGATCCGGTCAACTACGAGCGGACCGTCGAGGGCACGCTCTGGGGCGTGCAGCTCGTCCCGATGTACAACTACTCGGGCAAGCAGATCGGCGTCTACGCGCTCGCGCAGAACCTCGCGGACAGCAAGGCGGCGGCGGGGCGAGCGCGCGTCTGGCAGCTGCTCTCCGCGCTGTTCGGGATCGTGTTGCTCTCGGGGATGATCCTCATCGTGGTCCGCGGCATGCTGCTCGCGCCGCTCGCTGCGCTCGACGAGCGCATGGCTGCGCTCGCGGCAGGCGACACGTCGCGTCCGGCGGATGAGACCGACACCTACTGCGAAGAGCTGCAAGGCCTCGCCGAGAACTACGAGAAGCTCCGCGCCGAGAAGGCGGGGAGGACGTCTTGAGCGAGCGCCCTCTCCGTACTCGAGCGCCGCGCACGCGCAACTCGCGCGCGCGGGCGTTCACGGCGGCGCTGATCACCGCGATCTTCTGCGTCGCGATGGTGTTCTTCCCCTTGAAGACGCGCGCCGTGGGAAAGGACGCTGCCCCACCGGCGAAGGGCTTCGGCAAGACCTCGGCGTCGGCAGCCGCCTCGGCGTCGGCAGCGGCAGCCGCTTCGGCCAGCGCCGCGGTCTCTGTAGCCGCGGCCTCGGCGGCCGCGCCCTCGTCGTCCGTTCCCTCCGGGCTCAACTTCGTCCCGTCGGTTCCGACCGGAAAGGGACTCCCCCTCGACGTCGGTGTCGGCGTCTTCTTCCTCGACCTCAAGTCGTTCGACGACACCAAGGGGGAGTTCGAATGCACCACGGACGTCCGCTACCGGTGGAGCGACACGAGCCTCGCCTTCCCGGCGAGCGACAGCTTCCGTGGGTACAAGGAGTGGCGCGGCAAAGAAGCCGAACTGATGATCGCCACGATGTGGACGCCGGAGATCGAGATCACGAACCGCATCGAGGCGACGGGCTACGTCGGCAGGCGTTTGCGCGTCTACCCCGACGGCCGCGTGGAGCTGATCACCCGAACGACGGCCAAGTACAAGACGACGGTCGACGCAGAGCGCTTCCCCTTCGACCGCCAATACCTGATGCTCGACCTGAACGTGCGCGAGGACACGACCGACGAGGTCATGCTGGTCTTCGGCAAGGAGGACGTCGAGTTCAGCCGCGTCGCCCGCAACGCGGAGCTCTCCGGGTGGGATCCGGGCCTCGTCGATCTCGACGCGGACATCGTCCCCGGGTGGAACGGCGATCGCTACTCGCGCGTGACCGCATCGCTCTTCGTCGATCGGCTCGCATCGACCGGCCTCGCTCCGATCTTCATCCCGCTCGTGGCGTCGCTGCTCATCCCGCTCCTCGCGATCTGGATGAACAAGGCGACGGAGGACGGCTTCGAGGTCGAGGCGTTCGAGCTCGCGAACATGGGCATCGGCGGCCTCTTCTCGGTCATCGCCCTCAGCTTCGCGATCTACACCTCGTACGGCGTCATCGCGGGCGGCGACAACACCGTCACCCGTCTCTTCGGCCTGAACTACGCGACGCTGGCGCTCTCGCTCGCCATCGTCGTGATGTTCTTCCGCTACAACCTCCCGCTCCGATGGTTCGGCCCGTACGTCCACGAGCAGGTGTTCAGGTTCATCGCGTGGTCGCTCCCGGTCCTCGTCCTCGGGACGAGCGTCGCGTTCCTCCTCGTCGCCGCCGCGTGAGCGCCGCGCCCCGTCATTGATTGGCGGCGACCACGTATCCCACCGTCGCAATCAACGACGCGACCGTGAGAACGTCGGCGAGGATCGCGAGCGCGCGCCAGCGACGCTTCTCGGCGACGAGCGTGCGGAGCGTCTCGTCGAGGTGCACCTGCTCGGCGCGGGCCGCGGTCACCGCGCTCCGCAGATCGATGCCGATGACGTTGTCGGCGCCGCAGTAGAGACACGTCGAGAGGCCGCTCGCGGCGTGGGTCGCGAGCGGTCCGAGGCAGCGACGGCAGGAGGGCGGCTGTCCAGGCTGCGCGGGCGCGAGCGCGCCGAAGCCGAGCGAGAGGAGCTGCAGCGCGAAGCGGTCGGCGAGCGGCGCGCGCAGATGGAACGCGAAGGCGAGGACGACGACGACCGGCACGAACAGGAGCGCGACGTCGAGCGGTCCGAGCACCATGTGTCCGCCGCGCAGGCGCAGCCACCACACGACGAGGCACACGAGCGGAGAGGCCGCGAACATCACCAGCGTCGACCAGAGGAGCCGCTTGTTCCGCGTCTGCGGCTTGGGCTGGCTGACGAGCGCCGCGAGCAGCGGTGCGAACGCGGCGTGGCTCACGGCGACGGAGCGGTGCGCGCTCGCTTGCGACCGCACCTGCGGCGGCATGTAGACGGTCGTCCCGCAGAACTCGCACGCCGCAGTCGCCGCCTCGGACGCGGGCGTCGGCGCGCCGCAGCCGTCGCAGTGGACGACC
The DNA here is from genome assembly GCA_046593995.1 of Polyangiales bacterium. Classification (GTDB taxonomy): domain Bacteria; phylum Myxococcota_A; class Polyangia; order Polyangiales; family JADJMO01; genus JALHOE01. Next base: position 2,441 of record JBKJQC010001175.1, on the reverse strand, counting down.
TGCACGTGCGCCGCCGCGGGTCGTTCGTGGGTCGTCGTACGCCCGGAGGCCACCGCGCGGATCGAGTCGGCCGCGGCCTGCAACGAATCGGCCTCGATGCCCTCGTCGGTCTCCGCGACGATCAACACCGGCCGGCCGGCCACGGTGATGCCGAGCTGTGTGACGTTTACCTTCAGCTTCACGAAAGAAAACCCCTTCAAAACCTCGGCGTCCTTCATGATCAGCGCGAAGATCACCATCACCCAGAAGAGGATGCTGGTCAGCATGATCCCGAGGAACGTCGTCCGCTCTTCCTCGTGCTGCACCATGCTGACGTATTGGATCTCGGACCACGCGAACTGCTCGCCGTGATGCGCGCCGCCTTCGATGCGCACGCCGTCGCGGGTGATGACGACGTCACTGACCCGGTGACGCACGGCTCGGTAGAGACAGATCCACCCGTAGACGAAGAGCCCGAGCGCGGGCACCGTGAGGAAGAAGCTGACGACGACCCCGTCCGCCAGCACGAAGACTGGGAGCGCCGCGAGCACGAGCGCGTCGACCGTGAAGAGGGCGGCGCGCGCGGCGTTCCACACCGAGGTGACGCCGGTCTGCAGCGGCAGTCGGACCTCGACCTCGGGAGCGCGGACGGCGTGTGAGGCGGGCTCGAGCGCGGCGGCGGCCATGCGACCGATGGTAGCCGGAGGTCGCGTGTCGGGTGAATCCGGTCAGGACGGAGCGACGGCGTCGCGCCCGTCGCTCGCCGCAAGTCGCTCTTCGCGGCGCTCGGTCGGCGCGGCGCCCGCGGGCGCGAGGGTCGTCTCGCCGAGGCGGACACGGAGCTCGTCGACCTCGGACGCGATGCGCGCGCGCGTGCGATCGCGGAGCGTCGGCAGATCCTCCATGGTGAGGCCCTTCGTGTCGAGCGGTGCGAGCACCTTCGCGATGGCGTTCGAGTCACCGAACCACTTCGACCCCTTCGGCCGGCAGGAGCGCGTGCCGGCGACCGCGATCGGCAGGATCGGGACCTGCGCCTCGATCGCGAGGCGGAACGCGCCCTCCTTGAACGGAAGCAACGTGCCGTCCTTCGAGCGCGTGCCCTCGGGGAAGATCATCAGCGACATGCCGGCAGCGAGGGTACGGAGCGCCTCCTCGTGCATCTGGGCGGTGCTGGCCTTGTCGCCGCGGCGCACCGGGATGTCGCCGCCCCACGTCATCATCCAACCGAGGATGGGGAGCTTGTAGATCTCTTCCTTCGCGATCCACCGCATGTCCCACGGGAGGTGCGAGAGGAGGAAGGGATCGGCCGTCGACTCGTGGTTCGCGACCACGACGTAGGCGCGCTCCCGCACGTCGGGCGGAGGCACGCCTTCGACGGCGAACCGCCAGAGCGGCGTCAAGCTCGACGTCACGCGCCCGAACCGTCGCATCCAGCGACCGGGCATTCGCTGCGTCACGTCGCCTCGGTGCCGCGCGTAGGAGAGGCCCATGATCGGCAGGAACGCCGCCACGAACGCTCCGAACTCCGCGTAGGTATACAGCCCGAGGACGGCCTTGCGCATGGCCCAGACATTGGAACCGTTCGGCCCGGCAGGGGCGTCAGATGTTCGTCAGGAAAGGGTCAGGCGTCGCGAGTTGGAGAGCTTCCGTCCGGCAGGCGCAATCGCGCGGTGCGACGCCGGGAGCGCGGGCACGACGCGAACCCGCGTCTCGCGTACAACAGGCGCCATGACCGGCAAGAATGGCGAGGCGAAGGCATCCCTCACGGAAGCCGCCGCGGCGCTCGAAGCGGAGCTGAAGAAATTCGACGAGCTGTGCGCCGCAGCGCGTCGCATCCCGCTCGACTCCGAGAAGACGATGGGGCGCGCGGCGAAGGCGATGCAGGAGGCGACCGACAGCCAGGAGAAGACGGCCGTCCTCGTCCGTAATCTCGTCGACGCGATCAACGCCTCGCGTGAGCACCAACAGAAGACGGCGGAAGGACTCCTCGCGCGTGCCCAGGAGCTCCAAGGGCGGAGCGACGTCCTCGCCGATCTCCTCGGTCGCATCCGCGTCCTCGGTGAGGACGCGAAGGGCATCCAGCAGATCGTCGCGCAAGCCAACCAGTACGGCACCGAGCGCAACATCGAAGGCGCGATCGGCGCCCTCGAAGAGGCGCGCACGCGGATGGACGCGATCGCCACGGCCGCCGAGGCGCTCGGGGTCGACGCACGCGCCGCGAACATCGTCGACGTCGAGCGCGAAGCCGACTCGCTCCGTCAGCAGCTGCTCTCCGCACGCAACAAGCTCGGCCTGTTGCAGAAGACCCTCTCGTCCGCCAAGTCGTGACGAGAAAGTCGTCAGTCGTCAGTCGTCCGAGACGAGACGAGACCAGACCGACGAGACGTCGACTCTGACTCTCGACTCTCGACTCTCGCTGAAGACTCTCGACTCTCGACTGAAGACTGAAGACTGAAGACTGA
>JBKJQC010001112.1:0-4488 GCA_046593995.1 Polyangiales bacterium | reverse complement strand
CTCCTCGTCACCGTGCTGATCATCGCGACGTGCGGGCTCGTCTACGAGCTCCTCGCGTCGACCCTGGAGCACCGCGTCCCCGAGGACGTAGCTCGCCAGGGTCGACGCGAGGAGCTCGTAGACGAGCCCGCACGTCGCGATGATCAGCACGGTGACGAGGAGGAGGGTCGCGGTCGCCTTGGTCGGCACCGACTCGACCTCGACCGGCGGGATCGCGGGTGGGCCCCAGATGCGGCGCTTCGGCGCCTCGGTCAGCGAGAGATGTGGCGCCGGGTCCAGCGAGAGATGTGGCGCCGGGTCGCTCGCGGGCTCCGTGCCCTCGGTCTGGGCGCTGTCGCTCTCGGCGCTGGGCTCGCTCACTGCGAGGCCTCATACCGCAGGACGGCGCGCACGACGACCACGCGGATCTCCGCGCGCCGGCGCGCTCGTATCCGCGCATCGCCTCGGGCGATTGGCTCGCGCGCTGATCACACCTTCTTGCCCGCGCCGCGCCGACGCGGCGGCTTCTCGTTCCCGGTCGCCGTGAGGCTCGACTGCCCCCCGCTGACCCCGCCGCTCCCTCCGACGGAGCCATCGGCTTGGTTCCCATCGCACGGCAGCTCTCCGCCATTGCGCTCCACGGCCGCGTCTCCGCGGTGCTCGTCCTCACGTTCTTCAGGGGCCATGGACGTGGCTGCTGCATACCGCGAGCCGTGGATGCGCAGAGAACGGGGACGAAACACGTGACAGCAGAGCCAACCCGGGGGCACCGTCCGCGTGTCGCGTTCGCGTTCGCGTGTCGCGTTCGTGTCAGCGGATCGCGTTCGAGAGGATCAGCGCCAGGCCGATGATGATCGACCCGAGGACGATCCCGAGCGACGTGTTCTGGTCTTCTTCGATCTCCTTTCGGATCGAGAAGGGCATCACCTTGCTGACGATCCACATCGCCAAGGCGAACATCAACATGCCGATGCCGGAGAAGATGAGGCTTCCCAGGATCGCGTTCAGGATGGCATCGAGCTTCGCACCCATGGTCAGTCTCCGTTCTCGCGGTTCACGCCGTTCTCGATCACTCGCGACTCACTCGCGACTCACTCGCGACTCACTTTCCGGCTTGGTATCCCGCGTGCCAGAAGAAGAAGCTGCGATACCCGCCGGGGGACTGACGCACCGACGGCGGGAGCTTGTACGCCTTGCCGCCGGGATCCCAGCCGACCTGGGACGTGACCGTCCAGAAGAGCAGCGAGCCCCCGCCGACGACTCCGTAGATGGCTTTTCCGATCATGATGCTGCTCCCTGAGGCTCCCGGTGAGAGCGTCGTTCAATCGTCGCTCAATCGTCTGAGGACGGTCGCGTGTTGGAGTCGGCCCAGCGGCGCGACTCGAAGGCGCCCATTCGCACGAGCGCGATGATGGGCGTGATGAGGAAGATCAAGAACGCGAGGATGCCGGGCCAGAAGATCGGCGTGTCGTTCTTCAGCTTGATCTTGAAGGCGTGCGGACAGACCGCGCCGCCGACGCTGCAGTTCACGGGCGTGTCGACGACGGGCTGGAGCCGCAGGACGTACGTCCCGGGCTCGAGGCCGCCGGTGCTCGCCGTCTGCTTCTTGCTCCCCTCGCTCCACGACTCGCCCCCCTCGACGCCGCTGTAATAGCTCGCCTCGGCCTCCATCTCGTAGACCTCTTGGGTCTTCTCGTTGACGAGGGCCATGCCGACCCAGAGGAAGCTGTTGTTCATCTCCGCGGAGATCTCGGCCTCGACGTTCGAGCCGACGGGGATCTTGAACGGCTCGCTGAAGTACGCGGGCTCCGGCTTCTCGGGCTTCGCGCCCGGCTCGTCTGCGGGCTCCACCGCCTCTTCCTCGGCGGGCAGCGGCAGCGAGATGGTCTCCTCGAAGACCGTCTTGTCCCTCGCGGAGCCGACCGAGACGAACAGGCAGACGACCCACAGGACGAAGAACCCGAGCGACATCAGCCCGATGGTCTTCGCGCTCTCCTTCGCGGCGTTCGGCTGGTTCGGCGCGACCCCGTGCGTGACAGGGGGAGTGCCCTGGACGTTGAACGCCTTGTACAGATCGGCGCCGGTGACGTAGTGGCCGACCGACCAGTTCACCTCTTCGCGGTCGCCGTCCCCTTCGAGCTCGCGCGAGAGCGTGAGGCCCTTCTGCGGATGGATGTAGTCGGTGGCGACCGACTCCTCGCCGAGGGTCACCTCCCAGTAGAACTCGCCGATCACGCGGGTGACGACGGCGTCGACGTGGGAGAACTTCTTGAACTCGAGACCACGAAAACGCGCGACCGCGTCGAACACCTGGCCCACGTCGATCTGTCCGAGCTCGGTCGGGACGACGATGTTCCAGTGGCCGTTCTGCTCGGTGAGGAAGCGGAAGCCGCTCGTGCCGCTCGGCTCGTAGAGCAGATACTCGTCCCAGCTGTACCAGATCCCGTCGACCATGCAGGCGCGGGTCATGTATCCGATCACGACCCACTCGGGCGCGGAGCCGGTCGGCACCGACTCCTTCAAGAGCCCGTGCAGGTGCCCCTTCGAGCCGATCGGGATGCGCGGGATCGTCTGCTGTTGGTTGAGGACCTCGAGCCACTTGAGCGGGCCGCTCGACGCGTCGAGCATCGAGTTGCAGTACGGGCACGCGATGCGCTTCGTCGCGCCCGGCGCCTTACACTCGAGGTTGCCGCCGCAGTTCGGGCAGCGGAGCGCGGTACCTTCCGGGCCGCCGCTCAGCCCACCGCCCGAGGCCTGCATCTTCGCGAGCCGTGACGCGGCGGGATCGATCGGGATCCCGAGCTCGCGGAACGGCACGACGAAGCCGACGTACGCGGCCTCCGGCGCGTAGCCCGAGCCGGACCCATAATCGAGCGTCCCGAACGTGCCGTCGGCGCCGCTGATGTCGATGTAGCCGAAGTACTCGCCCGGGGTGCCGACGACCGGGAGCTCCCCCTCGAACGAGACGAACGTGCCGGTGCCCTTCTCGGCCACGGCGAACATCTGGTTGCCGATGGGGATCTGCGAGCCGAGCACCGCATGATCGAACGGGATCTGCGGCGGCTGCGTCGCGAAGGTGAGGTAGAAGCGCCCTTGCGCCTCGGCGAGCCAACCCCAGCGTCCGTCGTCGAACGCGCAGTACCACTCGTCCCACGGCCCCTGCCCGTGATCGAGCTGCTGGCGGCCGACGAGCGCGAAGCCGATGCCGCGGAAGTTGCCGCGCAGGCCGAGGTAGAGCGGCGAGTCGGTCTGCGCGAGATCGGCGATCTTGCCGACCGTGCGGATGTCGCGATCGCTCCGGACGACCACGAACTTGCAGCTCGCGCAGACGACCGCGACCGAGGCGCCGGCCTTGAACTCGACGGGCGCGCCGCAGCTCGGGCAGCCGACGATCATCGCTGCTCCCCTCGGTCGATCCCCTCGATTCCCTCGATCCCCTCGATCCCCTCGACAGAGGGACGCGCGCCGACCCCACGGTCCATGACGCGCACGATCACCTCACGCGCACCGAGGTGCTCACGCAGCCGATCTTCCCAGGGCCACGGCACCCGCGGACGACAGCAGTAGAGGTTGAACGTCGCGAGCCCGAGCTCGGGGAAGGTGTGAACCGCCACGTGCGACTCGGACAGGAGCACCATACCCGTGAGCCCCGCCTCACCTGGAAAGACATGCCAGAGGGGCTCCTTCACAGGCGTCAGGCCGAGCTCTGCGATCAGCAGCTCGACTACGCGGCGCACGCGCGCGAGGTCGCGAAGCGCCTCGGCCGGCGCGCCGAGCGCGTCGACGATCCACTCTCGGCCCGCATCCGTGAGCACGGCCTGGAGTTCTACCGCACGCGACACGCTCCAGTCGAGAGAAGAGGTCTAGGGTCTAGGGTCTAGGGTCTAGGGTCCAGGGCTCGAGAACTCTCGTGGCGCCGAGCCCGTCGCCGCTCGGTCGTCGGTCGTCGGTCATCCGTCGTCCGAGACGAGAAGAGACGGTCGGCTCCTCTCGCCTGGGACGACTGACGACTGACAACCGTCTCGCTCTCCGGACCCTAGACCCTAGACCCTAGACCCTAGACCTCAGGAGCTGCTGACGAACTCCTCGACCAGGCTCGGCTCCGAGAGGTCGCCCACGTAGACGTCGCGCTGCATCCCGAAGGTCCGGACCAGCGTCGGGGTCATCTGGATGCCGTCATGTCGCGCGCGATCTTCCTCGTGCACCACGTCGACGACCTCGAGTCGTGCGCCGCGCATGTCGGCGACGCCGCGTACCGTCTTCTCGGCGCGCACGGACGACGTGGTCCCGGGGGTGATGTAGAGCACGAAGGACGGCCGAATCGGTCCGAGGGTGAGCCGCACGCTCGGGGTGACGTCGATACGGCGGGGCGGGAGCGTGGGGCGGATGAACTGCGCCACCGTCCCGAGGAGCGCGTCGATGTCGAACGGCTTCCGCAGGATCGCGTCGACCTTCTTCTCGACGACCTCCGTGCGGTGCGCGGCGGTCAGGACGACGATCGGGACGTCG
>JBKJQC010000901.1:0-9599 GCA_046593995.1 Polyangiales bacterium | reverse complement strand
TCCCAAGGGTTGGTCGGTGCTCACGCCGCTCTTCGGTCACTGGCGCGCCTACGGCGTCTCGCGCTCGGCGTGGGTCTTCCCGACGTTCCACCACACCACCACGGCCGATGGATGGAGCTTCAACATCCATCCGCTGCTCTACGTGGGCCGTGAAGGCGCCACCGCGCACAACGTCCTCGCGCCGATCTACTGGGACTTCCTCGGCGCGAAGAAGCGCACCACGATCGCGTTCCCCGTCTTCTGGCGCTTCCGCGACGACGAGGGGCTCACGCAGCTCGCGCTCAACACGCTCTACCTCGAGCGTCCGTCGAGCAAGGGGCCGAACTGGGACTTCTACTTCCTCCCGATCGTGCACGTCGGCGAGGTGCCGAACGGCGGCTCCTGGGACCTCCTCTTCGGGCTCCTCGGGTACAAGCGCGAGGGCTCGTACAAGCAGCTGAAGCTGTTCTGGATCCCGATCGATCTGACCAAGCCTCCGGCCGCACCGCCGGGGCCACCGAAGGCAGCGCCTCAGCTGCCTCCGACACCGATGCCGCCGCCCTGAACGCGTTCAGCGCGCGCTGATGGTGTTGGTGGCGAGGGTGACCGCGGTCTGGGCGAGCAGCCGCCCGTTGACCGACGCTCCTGCCGCCAGGTTGATCGCTGTCTTCGCGAGGAAGATACCCTCGACGTGCGCGCCCGCCCCGAGACCGACGGCTCCCGCCGTCTGCCAGACGATGTTCTTCGCCTGTGCGCCCCCCGTGAGCTTCATCGACGTGGAAGCCGCCATGGTGAAGGCGCCGGTGATCTGGAAAATCCAGGTGTCCTCGGCGCCGCCGGAGATCGTCAGGTCCGTCGCGATCGTCACTGCCGAGTTCCATCGGTAGAGCCCCGGGGTGAGGATCCGTCCGCCGAGCGCTCCACCGGCGAGGTCGGTGAACCCGGGCGTCGGCCGACCGGCAGCGTCGGTGTACGCGGTCTCCATGTCGCCCACCGCCACGATCAGACCCGCCGGCGTCGGCACGTCGCTGTCCGCCGCGAAGAGCTTGCCGAGCACCTGGGTCGAGGTCCAGCTCGTACCGGCCCTGGTCATGTCGAACCCCGTGAAGGCAGCCGCCTTCCCCGGGCTGAGCCCGAGATCTCCGGTGATCAGGGAGGGGGGGTCATTGGTGACCGTCGTCTTCGCGAGGATCGCGTAGTTCCCTGCCGTGCGCAGGAGGACCGGCAGCGGGCCGCGCGCGAAGACGACGCCGACGTCCGACTCACTGTCTTGGCTCACGAGCGTTTCGCCGCCCAAACCCTCGTCGGGGAGCTCGCCGTCGGGGCTTTCGGCGTCGTCGGTCGCAGGCGGGCCGTCTTCGACATCCGTTGAAGCATCGCTGTCGGTCGCGACGTCGGGCGCGCTGTCGACACTCGACGTTTCGTCACTCCCATCACCTGCGAACGACGCCACGTCGTCGCGGACCGCGGCGTCCCTCACGGAGCCCGTACCGCGGAGGTCAACGGAGCAAGCCCCCACGGCCAAGACGAAAGGTAGAAGAACGGCGCGCCACGACGCATCTCGAACCATTGCAATCGATCGACGCACGGTAGTCCTCCGGGCGAGCTCAGGGGCGCGCGCAACAGCTTCACGCAGGCATCGAGCCCGCGTTCGAGCGTCTCGTCCGGTCGGCGCACGCCAGGCCCGTCGACGCCGCCGAACGCGTCCGTCCTAGACCGCCGAACTCCGTGCCATCGATTCGGTGCGCATTTCGCACGATGTCGACACGTCGGAACGACGATTTGATTTTACACTGTAACTGTAGCGCCCAGACATCAGAGACGCAAGGCGCATGGGCAATCGACCGGCACGTTTGGTCGAAAGAGACCTCGCCACGGACCGCGCGCGATCACGCGATCGCGTGTTGGCGGCGTGCTAGTTCTCGATGATGCGCGCGCTGCTCCTCGCCTCGTTCTCAACGGTGCTCCTCGCCTGCAGCGGCTCGGAGCCCTCGTCGACGCCGGAGGAGGGCACTGACGCGACGAGCGACGTCGCTGCGGCCGCGGACACAGGTTCGGCGCAAGATGGCGCGCCCGCGGACTCCTCGCCGACCGAGGTCTCTGCGGGCGACGCGACGCCGACCGACGCGACGCCGACCGACACCAACGTCGTCGATGCGCCCGACTACTCCGGTGTGAACCCGATCCAAGGGGTGGGCACGGTCGACGTGAAGAAGGTCGCGGGGGGCTTCGGCTTCACCGAAGGAACGCTGTGGGACGCGAAGAACGCGTGGCTGCTCTTCAGCGACATCCCGAACGACAAGATCCACAAGCTGACCGCGCCGAACGTGACCGCCGAGTTCCGGATGTCGTCCGGGAAGTCCAACGGCCTCGCGTGGGATCCGCAGGGACGACTGCTCGCGGCCGAGCACTGGAACCGCCGTGTCTCGCGCACGATGACGGATGGCAGCATCGTCAGCATCGCCGACACGTACATGGGGAAGAAGCTCAACTCGCCGAACGACGTGATCGTGCGGAGCGACGGCACCGTGTACTTCACCGATCCGAGCTACGGGCTCGAAGGACGGACGCAGGAGCTCACCTTCAAGGGTGTGTTCCGCATCGCGCCCGCCGGCACGCTCCACCTCGTCGACGACACGTTCAACCAGCCGAATGGCGTCGCGCTCTCGCCGGACGAGAAGACGCTCTACGTCGCGGACAGTGCGTCACCCGTCACCCGCAAGTGGACGGTGGCCGCCGATGGCACGGTGTCCGGCAAGTCGACGTTCGTCGCGAGCGGCTCCGACGGCATGGCCATCGACGACGCGGGCAACGTCTATCTCACGAACGGTGGCATGGTGAAGGTCTACAAACCGACGGGCGAGGCCTGGGGCACGATCGCGATCCCAGAGGGTCCGACCAACTGCTCCTTCGGCGGCCCCGATCGCAAGACGCTCTACGTCTCCGCTCAGAAGTCGATCTACTCGGTCGCGCTGAAGATCCCCGGCAAGCCCTGATGCGCTCGACCCGCGACCGATGACGCGCCGAAGCATCCGAACGCGGCCATGAGCGCAACCAGCCTGCACGAACCCGACTCGAAGTTGTCGAAGAAGACCGTCGACATGCACCGCGCGATCCGGTCGCTGATGGAGGAGCTCGAGGCGGTCGACTGGTACCGACAGCGCGCCGACGCCTCGAGCGACGACGGGCTGAAGAAGATCATGCTCCACAACGCCCGCGAGGAGATCGAGCACGCCTCGATGGTCCTCGAGTGGATCCGCCGCGCCGATCCCGAGTTCGACGAGATGCTCCGCACCTACCTGTTCAAGGAGGGGGAGATCACCGAGATCGAGGAGCACGTCACGGGCGAGAACAAGTGACGTAGACTTGGCTGCGGAGGCACTCCGTGGCGATCCGTAGAATTCCTGCGCTCCTCGCGATCTCGATGATCGCGTGCAAGTCGTCCGAGGACACTGCCGTCCCAAGGGCGGACACCGGCGTCGAGACCGGCGTGGAGACCTGCTGGGAAGCGCCGACCGACGACGCGAAGAACGTGGTCGCCGCGACGGCGCCGTACGGGAAGTACGTCAACACGTTCATCGGCACCGGTGGCATCGGCTTCGGTACCGGCTCGACGTTCCCCGGTCCGCAGCGGCCGTACGGGATGGCCCGCCCCGGTCCCGACACGATGGGACAAGGTGGGGCGCCGACCTTCTCGCACTGCGTCGGCTACGCCTACGAGGACAACTACATCTACGGCTTCAGCCAGACGCGCCTCCACGGGATCGGGATCGTCGACGCGGGTGCGATCGCGCTCTTCCCGACGAACGGGATGACGGAGGCGAAGACGGTGGGAAAGACCCGCCGCGTGACGTTCAAGCACGCGAACGAGAAGGCATCGCCGGGCTACTACCGGGTGCTCCTCGACGACGGCACCGACGTCGAGATCACCGCGACCGACCGAGTCGGCCTGCACCGCTACACCTTCCCGACCGGCAGCGACGGGACGGTGCTGCTCGACATCGGCCACGCGCTCCCGACGGTGAAGATCGTCGACGGCAGCGTGACGGTCGACGCGGCGAAGCAAGAGCTCTCCGGCTTCGCGCACTACTCGGGCGGGTACTCCGATCGCTTCGGCGGCGTGCCGATGTACTTCGTCGCGCGCACCTCACGCGCGTTCGCCAAGCACGGCACCTGGAAGACCGGCGTGCTCACCGAGGCGAGCAACGAGGCGAAGGGGGGGGACACGGGCGCGTGGATGACGTTCGATCCGACTTCGCCGGTGACCATCGCAGTCGGCCTCTCCTTCGTGGACGTCGAGCATGCGCGCGCGAACCTCGACGCCGAGGCCAAGACCGTCGACTTCGACGCCGCCAAGAAGGGCGCCGAGGACGCGTGGGAGACCGCGCTCTCGCGCATGCAGCTCGAGGCACGCTCCGCGAAGGATCTGACCATCGCGTACAGCGCGCTCTATCACACGCTCTTGATGCCGACGCTCGCGATGGACGTCGACGGCAGCTACCGCGGCCTCGACAAGCAGGTCCACGTCGCGACCGACTATCGCTACTACACGGACTTCAGCCTGTGGGACACGTATCGCACGCTCCATCCGTTCGTCACGCTCGTCTACCCCGAGTACCAGCGCGACTTCCTCCGCTCGATGACGGCGATGGCGAAGGAGGGCGGCGCGCCTCCCAAGTGGGTGCTCGGGATCGGCGAGACGCAAGGCATGGTCGGAGACAGCGCGGCCGTCGTCTTCGGTGACTCGATCGCGAAGGGCATCACCGACTTCGACGTGCGTGGCGCGTACGACGTACTGAAGAAGAGCGCGATGGAGAAGCTCCCGAAGAACGGGCGCGATCACATCGAGCTGTACGTGTCGAAGGGGTACGTCCCGACCGATCAGGGGGGGAACGGCGGCTCGTCGACGCTCGAGTACGCGTACGACGACTTCGGCCTCGCGGTCGTCGCGGATCACCTCGGAGAGAAGGCCGACGCCGAGACGTTCCGCAAGCGATCCGGCAACTGGAAGCACCTGTGGGACGCGAAGAGCGGCCTCTTGCTCGGACGTCGCGCCGACGGCTCGTTCCCGAGCGACGACGATCACACCGTCTGGGCGGAGTACTGGGCCGAGGGCACGACGTGGAACTACACGTGGTTCGTCCCCCAGGACATGGCCGGTCTCGCGCAGACGATGGGCGGCCGCGGCGCGTTCCTCGGCAAGCTCGACGAGTTCTTCGCGCGCTCCTCGTGTCAGCCGATGTCGCGGCTCGCACCGAAGGCGTACTACTGGCACTCGAACGAGCCGGTGCTCTTCATCCCCTGGGCCTACGCCGAGCTCGACGAGCCGGTGAGGGGCGCGCAGTGGGTCCGCTGGGCGCTCGCGAACGAGTACGGCGACGATCCGGGCGGGCTCCCCGGCAACGACGACGGCGGCACCATGAGCGCTTGGTACCTCTTCGCCGCGACCGGCATCTTCCCGCGCGTCGCCTTCTCCGACTACCTCGTCGGCTCGCCGATCTTCCCGAAGGCGACGTGGAAGCTACCCGGCGGCGACCTCGTGATCACCGCGCCGCAGACGAGCGCGAAGTCGTTCGTGCCGAAGAGCGTGACGTTCGACGGAGCGAAGCTCGCGCGTCCACGCCTCGAGCACGCGCAGCTCGCGAAGGGCGGGACGCTCTCGTTCGAGCTGTCGCCGCCCTGATGCAGCCTTACCGCGTGGGCGATCCGAGCGCGGTCGCCGCCAGGGACGATCGGCTCGAGTGCTGGCTTCGCGACGGCGATCGCGGACGCTGGATTCGCGCGATGTACGTGAAGGGCTGGATCACGCTCTGCGCGTCGGTCGCGATCGGGGCTTGGGGCTCTTGGTACATCGCCGCGCTCGCCACTGTCCTCGGGCTCGTGTGGGCGTGGACCGAGTTCCGCGATCGCAACGGCGCGAGCGTGGTCTTGACGGTGCGCGGCGGTCGCTTGCGCATCGAGCGCCCGAGCGTCGACGCCCTCGACCTCGCCCTCGAAGAGCTCCACGACGTGCGACTCGACACCAAGACCACCTCGAAGGACATGACGGTGGCACGTGCGGACGTCAGCGCGGCGTACGGCGCGTCTGCACCCAAGATCGAGCTCGACGTCTCCCGCATCGAGCTCGTGCTCGACGAAGAGGACGCGCTCCTCGCGCCCGAGTTCATCAACGCCTCGCTGTGCATGGAGACGATGCGATCGATGAGGCTGTTCCTCCGCGCACACGGATGGAAGCCGCTCGACGAGCGCACGGAGGGAACGTCGACGTGACGCGCGCCCATCTCGAAGTGCGCAGTGGCCTTCGAGTCCTCGGACGAGCGCTCGGACACGATCGTCTCGGCGCCCTTCGTCACGGTGATCCTTACAGGATGTCCGCACGTCGGGGCATGCGATGGCCGCGCGTGCTCGTCCTGCGTCGCGCGCCGAGGGCAGCGAGCGCGGCGAGTAGAACGAGAGCGCTGGAGGACTGACCGCCGCGTCTCGCTGCGGTGCATCCGCCGGAGTCGTCACTGACGGGGGGCGCGGCGACGAGGCAGCGCGTGCCGTCGCAGATGTTCCCGGGTGCGCACTGGTCGCTCGCGTTGCAGGTGGCGAAACAGTCACCCGATGACGGGTTGCACAGGTACGGCGAGCACGGTCTGGTCGCCGATTTGTCCACCGGGTTGCTGCCGAGCCGATCGTCGGTGCAGGTCGACCTCGGCTCGACGCACTTCGAGGTGGTCTTGTCGCAGAGGAACGTGGTCGCGCAGTCCGCTTCGCTCGTGCACACCGTCTTGCACAGCTTGTCGCCACAGGCGAAGTTGCCGCAGGTCGTCGCCGTGCCGGCTTTGCAGCCGCCGTTGCCATCGCAGTACGCGGCGGTCGTCGCCACGCCGTCCTTGCAGGTCGCCGCCGTGCACGCCGTCTCGGGACCGCTCGCAAACCCGACGCACTTGGTGCGATCCTTCTCGCCGGCGCAGGAGAGCGCGCGGCAGACGTCGCCGGTTCCAACGGCGCACGGCGCGCGCGCGCCGCGCGGCACGCCCGTCGACGGGCTGCATTTGCCGATGACGCCGGGTAGATCGCACGCCTCGCATTGCCCGCCGCACAGCGAGTCGCAGCAGACGCCGTCGGTGCAGAAGCCGGACGCGCACTCGGCTCCGGTCGTACACGTCTGCGCGATGGCCTTCACGCAGGTGCCCGCGGCCGCACCGACCGAAGTGGCCCCGCAGAAGGAGCCGGTCGGACACGAGGTCACGGAACAGCACACCCTCGTGTCGCCGTTGCCCGCGACGCACTGATTGCTCTTGCACTGCGTGTCGTCGGCGCAGAGGGCGCCGAGGTCGCCGAACGGGACGCACGCAGAAGCCTTGCACGCGTACTGCGAGGCGCAGTCGGCGGTAGTGGTGCAGCTCGCCCTGCACGTCGTCCCGCTGCACGTGTACGCGCCACAGCTCGTCGGGCTCGGCGCAGCGCACGCGCCCACACCGTCGCAGTACTGCGTCGGCTTCAACGTGCTGCCGGTGCAGCTCGCGGCCGCGCAGACGATCGCGAGGCCCGGGAGCGCCCCGCACTTCACGCGGTCCGAACCGGCGCACTGGGCTTGGCAGCCGCCGGTGCCGGCGCACGCCGATCGCGCGGAGTGAGGCGCGCCGACGACGGCCGAGCATGTCCCTTCGCTGCCCGCGACGTCGCACGCCTCGCATTGTCCGTTGCAGGCGAGGTCGCAGCAGAAGCCATCGACGCACTGGCCGTTCAAGCACGCGTTCGCGCCGCTGCACGCTTGTTTCAGCCCCTTCTGCGGCGCACACACTCCGCCCGGCGAACAGTAGTGCAGGCTCGGGCAGTTTGCGTCGACCGTGCACGCGCTGCTGCACGCGCCGGCTCTGCACAGCTTCGCGGGCGGGATGCACGCTGCGCGCGTGCCCACGGGTATCGCTCCGTCGACGTTGCCGCAGGTCCCGACCGCGCCCGTCAAGTTGCACGCTTCGCACTGACCCGCACAACCCCTGTCGCAACAGACGCCGTCGACGCAGAAGCCAGAGGCGCATTCGCCCACCCCGTTCGTGCACGACTCACCGGTTGCTCCGAGAGTGAAGAGCGTGGCGGACGAGGCGGCGTTGCCCCCAGTGGGGGTATTCCCTCCGGCGATGAGGACGCGGCCGCTGCTCAGCGCAGTCGCCGTCGCGCCGGCGCGGGGCGTGGCCATGGCCACGGCGGGACTCCAAGTCTTGGTCGCTGCGTCGAACACCTCCACGGTCGAGAGGTTCGCCGCGTTGCTGTATCCGCCCGCGACGAGCACGCGATCTCCGGGCAGCAACGTCGCGGTGTGGCTGGTTCGTGGCGCGCTCATCGCCGGCACCGAGGTCCACGCCTTGGCCACCGGATCGTAGAGCTCCGCCGTCGAGAGGCGGGTCCCGCCGTTGTCGACTCCGCCGACCACCAGCACCCGGTCGCCGGAGAGCGTCGTCAGGGTGTGCGTCGCGCGCACCGCCGCCATGTCACCGACGGCGGTGAAGACGTCGGACGCGAGGTCGTACACGCCCGCGGTCTTCAGTCGGTTGCCCGCGGCGTATCCCCCGGCGATGAGGACGCGGTCGCCGGAGAGGAGCGCCGCGGTGTGATCGGTGCGACCGACGCCGGCTGCCGAGCTCCAGACGTTCGTCGCCGCGTCGTAGAGCTGCGACGAATGGGCTGCGACGAGCACTCGATCTGCAGACAGCAGCGTGACGCTCGCGCCGTATTGGCTCCCTATGGGGGCGACGAACGTCCACGCCTTGCTCGAATCGCTGTAGAGCTCGACCGACGTATGGAACGTGCCCGAGGGGCTCCCGACGGTGAATCCGCCGCCCGCGAGCACGCGATTGCCGGAGAGGGGCACCATCCAGAAGTTCCTGCGAGCGGTGCCCATGGGTCCGACGGTGGTCCACAACTTGGTGGTCGGGTCGTAGACCTCGGTCGTCGCGATCTCCACCGGCGCGGCATCGGTTCCCGCCGCGACGAGCACGCGATCTCCCGAGAGCGGCGCTGCACCGTGGGCGATGTGCCCAACCGCCATCGAGCCGACCGCCGCCCACGCGGGGTCGATCGCGATGGGATAGCGCGAGCCCGTCGCGTCGATCGAGACCTCGAGGATCCAGTCGTCCCCGCGCCTCGACACGCTCACGCGCGCGTCTCGCCGCACCCCTGCGGCATCGACCGCGAAGATCGGCTCGCTCGCGATCCGCACACGCCCCTCGCGATCGAGCACCTCGACGTGCGCGTGCCGTACGCGCACCGATGCGGCTCCTTCGCCGAGGCGGATCCGCTCCCTCGATACGGTGGGAGCGCGGTCCGAGCGGAGCACGCGGATGCTTTCGGCGCGGCCGACCTCTGCGACGTGCACCACGTCGGTGTCGACCAGCGCGTCGTGGATCACCACGGCACCTTCGACGATCTCCGCGGGCCCGACCGCATCGTCTTGGAAGATCTCGATCGACACACGCGCGTCGCCTGCGCCGACGGTGAGGACGAGCGGCTTCTGCGCGTTCGTCGGGAGCACGACCCCGAGCGTGTCGCCCGTCGCACGGAAACGCCCACCGCTTCCCCCAGCCGGTGGGCGCAGGCGGAGCCCACCGTCCGCCGCGACGAGCGATCCGCCC
>JBKJQC010000845.1:0-28206 GCA_046593995.1 Polyangiales bacterium | reverse complement strand
CGACCGTCGACGAGTTCATCGAGCACCACTCGCACGACATCTCGAAGGGGGGCATCTTCATCAAGACGCCGAGCCCGTTCCCGGCGGGCACGCTCCTCAAGTTCGAGATCCGGATCCGCGAGGATCAGCCGTTGATCGCGGGCGTCGGGCGCGTGGTGTGGAAGCGCGAGCCCCCGCAGGCAGGCGCCGAGCGACCGGCAGGCATGGGCGTGAAGTTCATCAAGCTCGATGGCCACAGCCGCGAGTTGATCGACCGCATCATCGCCGAGCGCAAAGGCGAGGAGGGACCGAGCTTCGACGAGACCCCCGACGGCATGTCGCCGAGCATGCGTCCTCCCGTCTCGGGACCTGCGTCGAAGTCGGCGCCGCCGCTGAACACGGTGATGGGATCGGGCGGCGGGAACTTCTTCCCCTCCGGCCCCCCCGCGGAGCAGCCGCCGCCGAACGAGCGCACCGTCATCAAGCAGACCGACGAGATCCTCGCCGACGCGCTGAAGGGCGCAGGCCTCGCGGACGCACCGGCCGTCGCATCGGCCCCGCCCCCGATCGAGCTCCCCGCGATCCCCGCCGCGAAGCCCGGCGGCGGTGTCCGCAAGCAGACGTTGCTCGGCATGCCCGCGATGCCTGGCGCCGGTCTCGCGCTCCCCCCCGAGGTCGCCGCGGCCGCGAAGGAGTACGAGGCCTCGACGTCGAAGCCCGCGCTGCTCCCCACGCCCGAGCCCCCTGCGCCGGTCGCCGAGCCTGCCCATGCGCCCGTCGTCACGAAGGCCTCCTCGGAGCCGCCGACGGCGAAAGAGCCGTCGACGCGCCCGGTCGAGGATCGCGACGTCGCCGCAGCAGCACCCGTCGTCGCGGAGCGTCCGCGCGCCGAGCCGGCATCGCGCCCGGCGCCCGCCGCGGTTGCCGCAGCACCCGTCGAGAAGTCGGGCGGTGGAGCCGCTGGATGGCTGGTGGTCCTCCTCCTCGTCGGCGCCGCCGGCGCGGGCGGGTACTACCTGATGACCAAGAACGCGGAGAAGCCCGTCACGCCGGCACCGGTCGCGTCGGTCAAACCGACCGCCTCGGCACCGCCGTCAGCGAGCGCGCCGCCGAGCGCGACCGAGTCCGCCGCGCCGAGCGCGACGGAGTCTGCCATCCCCGCCGCCACGGAGTCTGCCAAGCCGATCGTCGACGCTGCGCCCGACACCGCGAAGGCTGCGGCCTCCGCGACGGTCAGCGCGCCGCCGACCGCGACGACGACCGCTGCACCGCCCGCCACGACCACGGCCGCGCCCCCGCCGCCGAAGCCGCCGCCCACCGCGACGACGACCGCTGCGCCTCCGCCACCGAAGCCGCCGCCCACCGTGACGGCGACCGCCGCGCCTCCGAAGCCGCCGCCCAAGCCGAAGCCGAAGGGCGACGACAACCCGTACGAATGATCAGGGCTCGGTCACGGGCGCGTCGACGAGGCTCTCGAGGAGCCCTTCGACGCGCGCGCGATCATCGTCCCGCGCGATCAACCCGGCCGGCAGCAAGCGCGCCCCCGTACGCGCGAGCGCGACCCGCAGGATCGAGAGATCGGTCGTGCACAAGCGAGCCTGCCGCGTGAGCGACACGCGCGTGAGGACGTAGCGCAGGGTGATCTCGTCCTCCCCCGCTTCCTCGATGTTCACGCGCTGAGCCGGCCCGAAGGCGCCCGTGATCTGCCGCAGCAGACCATGCACCCGCGCGGCGCGTCGGCGGGCGACCGCAGCTTCGCGCGTCGCGTGCAAGGCAAAGTGACGGTTGCGCGAGCCTTTCGGCGAACGGAAGACGATCGCTGCGGTGAGCGCGTCGGCGCTGATCCGTGCCGTTCGCGGGCCGTCGTGCATGCGGCCACCGACTGTACCCGGCGGTCCGTATCCGGCGACGGCTTTCGCGCCTCTCTATCGCGGGCGACATCGCGGGCGACGGAACGGACCCCGGCGTGCGGAGCGAGCCGTCCGTCCAGCTTGCAGTTGCCGCCGGGCCCAGGTACGAATCGCACACTCATGCGTCGCGCGCCCATTTTTGCGATTACCTCGACCCTCCTCGTCGTCGGCATCAGCACCCTCGTCGGCGGCTGCGGCGAGAAGCTGAAGTACAAGCCCGAGCCCGCGTATTCGGGGCCGAAGGCGTCCATCCCGAAGCCGCCGCAGCTCCCGTCGCCCGCGACGTACAAGAGCGGCAGCAACTGGACGATCTACGGGCTGCAGCACCAGCTGAACAACCCGCGGCATCGCGCCGAAGTCGAGATGAAGCCCGCCACGATCGAGGGCTACGTGGTCGACATCTATCGACCGAAAGAGGCTCCCGGCAAGGAAGGGTGCATCTACCCGACCAAGAAGCACCCGCCCACGGCGAAGGAGCCCACGCCGAAGACCGTCAACTGCGACGGCGTGAAGTTCGAGCCGCCGCACTTCTTCATCGCCGACACGAAGGACGAGAAGAACCCCGCGAAGATGGTCACCGTCATGGGGTACGCGTCGACGTACATCCAGCAGTACATGGCGCGCGATCACTACAAGGGGAAAGACGCCGCGAAGATCGCCGCCCTCAAGGACGACGACAAGTACACGGACAACAACTACTCCTCGATCATCACGGTCCTCGGCGAGCCGAAGATCGGCTCGCGCGTCGTGGTCGCCGGGCAGTTCGGCTCGAAGTACGAAGAAGGCCAGGGCGGTCGCCGCACGTCGCCGTACGGCATCATCGACGTCACGTCTCACAAGAAGGGCGGCATCGAATACAAAGAGGGAGGCGAGGAGATCCCCGAGCTGAAGTAGCTCTCTCTCTCGCTCCTGTACCGAAGCCGCAGCACCGCAAGGGTCCTGCGGCTTCTTCCGTTCTCGCACATCCGAGATCCGAGATCACACGGAGGCACGGAGGCACGGAGGCGAGACGAGGCCGAGAGGGTCTGCCGATCGCCGCGTTCACGTCTGCTTTGCCATCGAGGCTTGCGCGCCGTCGAGCCGGTCCACCGGGGGGGCCAGCCTCCCTTTGGAGCAGCACGATCACTCTGAAGCAGCAGGCAGCAGCGACGACTTCGAAGGAAGCGCGCGGCAGCAACTCTCCACTCTCGAACCTCCGTGCCTCCGTGCCTCCGTGTTCAATCGGCGAGCGTCGACAACGCATCAGCCGGCGGTCAGCCGAAGAGATCTTTCAGCTTGTCCATGAACGTCCGCCGCTGCGGCATCACGTCTTCGCCGAGCTCGCGACCGAGCGCCTCGAGGAGCTCGCGCTGGCGCGCGGTGAGTCGGTCCGGCACCTCGAGCAACACCTCGACGCGCTGATCACCGCGACCGCCGGTGCGTTTCGGGACGCCCTTGCCCTTCAGACGCAGCACGGCCCCGGGCTGCGTGCCGCCTGGGACGCGGACCTTCGCCTTGCCCTCGAGCGTCGGGACCTCGACCTCTCCACCGAGCGCCGCGGTGGGAAACGAGATCGGCACCGAGCACACGACGTCGTCGCGCACCCGCTTGAAGAACGGGTGCTCCTCGACCTTGAACACGAGCTCGAGATCGCCGGCGGGTTTGCCCGGACGGAGGACGTTGCCGGCGCCGCTCACGAGCGTCGTCGGGCCCCCTTCGATCCCCGGCGGCACGCTGACGTCGAGCGTGTTCTCGGCGGCGACGATGCCGACGCCGCGACAGGTCTCGCACGGATCGGTCACGACGTGGCCGCGCCCGTTGCAGGTCGCGCACGGACGCTCGGAGACGAACCCGAGGAGGCCTTGGACGAAGCGCACGCGCCCGCGCCCCTGACAGGCCGAGCACGTGTCGGGACGCGTGCCTGGACGCGCGCCGCTGCCGTGACAGCCCGAGCACGAGATCGCGCGGTCGTACGTGAGCTTGCGCGTGCAGCCGAAGGCGGCCTCGTGGAAGGAGAGCGTCACCTCCTTGCGGAGATCGCCGCGCGCGCCCTTCTGGAAGCCGAACGCGCCGAAGAGCGAGCCGAGGAGATCCTCGAGGCTGCTCGCATCGACGTTGAACCCGACCCCGCCGGCGAACGGGTTCTGCCCGTCCTGTCCGTGGCCGAAGCGATCGTACGCGGCGCGCTTCTGTGGATCGGAGAGGATCTGATACGCGGCGTTGATGGTCTTGAAGCGCTCGTGCGCCGTCGGATCGCCGGGATTGCGATCGGGATGATGCAGCGCCGCGAGCTTGCGGAACGCGGCCTTGATCTCTTCGGGCGTCGCGGTGCGCGATACCCCGAGCGCTTCGTACGGATCAGGAAGACTCATGGACGAATTCGGTTCTCAGCCGCTCGCGGCGGCGTCGGATGCGGCCGCATCGGAGGTGCTCGTATGATCGGGACTCGCGTCGGGACTCGCTTCGGATGCCGAATCCGCCTGCGGCGCGTCGCCGCCGACCCCGCCGTCGCCGCCGCGCGCGCATGCGGCGGCATCGGGCGTGTCGTCGACGATCATCACGAAGGCACACGACTTGGACGCGAAGTCGCCGCAGACCGAGAAGCTCGCGATGCGCGCCTTGCAGTTCTCGACCGAGCCCTCGTCGTACCGGAGGCACTGGCCGAGTCGACCGAGCCTCCGCTCGAAGTCGTCGATGGTCTCCGGACACTTCGGCGCGGGGTCGAGCGTGCAGCCGAGCGCGGTCGCCTTGCTGCCGAGCGCTGCGACGTAGCTCTCGCAGACCTGGTCGCGCCCGAGGGTGAACCTGCCCGTCGCGCCGCTGTCGGGCGCGCTGAACGCACCTCCGTCCGCGATGGGCGTCCCCGCCGAGCCGCTGTTCGTCTCGACGCCGCCGCAGCCGGTGCCCACGGCGGCGAGCGCCGTGAAGACCAGAACGAAGCGCTGCGTCATGGCCGCGCAGGATAAGGCCCGGTGCGCGGCAGCGCCACTGCGCCCTCCGCGGGAAAAGAGTACGGCCGGGCTCGCGGGAACGACCACGAGAGGCCGGGAGGTCCGTACGCGGACATGCCGAGCACCGTCCACGACGGTTGCCAGGGATCGGACCCCCAACGCGACGAGAAGACGTCGCGCAACGTGAGCTCCGCGAGCTTGCCGCGGAAGGGGAACCCCCACGGCGCTTCTTGCGACACGTCATCGGGATCGGCGAACTGCCGCCACACGAAGAATCCGCCGAAGCTCGTCGACGACACGACGTCGGCGAGGAGGGCGCGATAGGCATCCGCCTGCGCCTGCTCGTCGATGCGCACGCCCTTCATGGTGTCGGGCCACTCCCACGGACGCAGCGCCGGATCCGGTCGCGTCGTGTAGCCGACCTCGGTGAAGATCACCGGCTTGCTCCACCCTTCCGCGAGCGCGCGCACCTTCGCGGCGACGCGTGAGCCGCCGGCGAGGAGCTCGTCTGCGGTGGCGCCTGCCTTCTCGGCGAGCGGGTAGAACGCGTTGATCCCGATCACGTCGATCTCGCGCAGCAGCACTACGTCGTCGACGTCGTCCCAGTTCGCGCTGTAGGTGAGGATCCCCGGATAGCGCGCGCGCGTCTCGCGCAGGAGGGCGCGCGCGTCGTCGGTCGCTCTGGCGCTCGTGATCCACGAACGGAGCTCGACGCCGATCGACAGCACGTCGGCCTCGTGCGCCTTCGCGACGTCGGCCCAGGCGAGGAGGAATCGTCGGTAGGAGAGGGCGAAGGCGCGCATGGCGCCGTCGCTCGCGCGGCCCCGGAAGTCGTAGGTGCCGTCCTTGCGTACGACGTCCGCGGGCGCACCGGGCTCCATCTCGCCGCGCCAGCCGCCGGTCTCGACCCACAGGTGCGGGACCAGCATGACGCGCAGCCCACGCGCGTGCGCCTGATCGATCGCGCGACCGACGGCGTCGGCGTTCGACGCGAACGGCGCCTCGAACGCGAGGTCGACGGCGGAGGTACGCGTCGACCACACCCGGCCGAAGGGCGTGATCGCGACCCACGTCGCCCCGAGCTCGACCGCCGCGTCGAGAGCGCGACCGCACGCCTCGCTGCCGTAGCCGACGCCCGGATGGAGCGCATTCTCGATCGGGCCGATGGTGATCCCGCGGATCGGCGGCAGACCGGCGTCACGCCAGCCCGTCGCACGCGGAGCCGGCATCGGCAGTGCGGTCAGCGCGCGTGCTTCACGACCAGAGAGGATCGCGATCGCGAGCGTGAGACCCGCGAGGAGTCTCTTCACCCGATCGCTCCGTCTCGCGTCGCACTCCGCGTGACGTCGAGACGATCGGCATCGAGCTCGCGCACGTGCGCGACGACGTGATGGGCGCCCGCTGCCCGCAGCGCCTCGACCGGGTACGAGTGGCCGACGGCGACGACCGCGCACCCTGCGGCGAGCGCGGACGCGATGCCGGCGAGCGAGTCCTCCACCACGACTGCGTCACGCGGCGAAACGCCGAGCCGACGGAGCGCCTCGAGATATCCGGCCGGATCGGGCTTGCACGCCGTCACGTCCTCGGCGGCGACGATGGTCGTCACCGCGTCCGTCGCGGCGGCGCGGCGGAGGGCGAAGTCGATCTCCGTGCGCAGCGCGCCGCTGACGATCGCGACCGGGCCGCGGAGCGCGCAGGCATGGAGGAGCTCGAACGCGCCCGGGAAGAGGACGAGATCGTGCTCGACGGCCGCGAGGTAGAGCGGCAACTTCTCGGCGATGCATGCGCTCACGACCCCGTCGTCGTCGGGACGACCGGCGTCCCGGAGCATCGCGCGGAACGCCGTCGCGTCGTCGAACGCGAGGTAGCGCGCGACGTAGGTCTCCTCGTCGAGCTGCACGTCGCGCCGCGCGAGGACGTCACGGAAGGCCGCGAAGTGAACGCGCTCGTCATCGACGAGCACGCCGTTGAAGTCGAAGAGGTAGACGGGCACGACTGCCCGTTTTCGTGCCGCGCCGCGTCGCGCGCCGCAAGCCCCGTCAGTGCAGCGTGTGGCGCTTCCCGTCGTGCTCCACTTTCGGCACGCTCTTGCGCTCCACGATGTACACGACGTGGCCGAGGCCACGCTCGCACACGAGGAGGCGAGGCTCGGACGTCTTCGGCTCGAGGGGATTCACCATCGAGAAGGCGGGCGGGAACTCGAAACTCTCCGCCGTCACGATTGCCGGTCGCGTCCCCGAGCGCGCGCGGCGCTGTCGCCGACGACGAAGCACCACGACGGCCGCCCACGCCGCGAGGCCCCATCCGACCACCGCTGCGACCGCGAGCGGCACCGTCACGAAGCGACGGGCGACGTCGTCCTTCCAACGCTGCTCCAGGCCGCGTGCGTCCGCGCCGTACGACTCGTCGAGCGCGCGATCGAGCGGCACCCCCGAGCGCACCGCGGAGATCGCCGCCGCGAAGCGCGCGTGACCATCGCCCTTCATGAGGAACTCCACGAAGTCGGCGCTCTGCGCGTACGCGATGCGCAGCGCCGCCGGCTCCGTCGGGAACGCACGGAGCTCACCGAACGACGCGAGCGCGCCGCGGTGGTGGGCGAGCGCGACGGCGTGCATGCGGCGCATCGGGGTCTCGTCGCTCGTCACGACCGCGAACCCCTCTTGGAGCCACCGCGGGATCGTCTGACCGGCCGTCGCGTCGTGCAGCGCCACGTGCGCGAGCTCATGGCGGAACGACAAGTCGAGCGCCGACACGGCGCCATCGGAGGTGCGGGCCGAGAGGACGATCAGACCGAGCGACGCGTAGGCCGTGCCGTTCGCGCCCGGCGCAGGCGGCGCGTCCGCAGGCGCCAACACGGCCATCTCCCCGGGCGTGCGCGCGATGCGGACCTCGACCGAGTCGGGCTGCGTGCGCTCGAGGACGTTCTGCCCGAGCGCCGAGGCGAGTGCCGCGCGATTGGCGTCCGCGTCGTGCACCGCTCGGCGCACCGCCTCGAAGAGGGAAGGGTGATAGACGACGCGGAGGAACCCGTGCTGCTCCGTGAGGAAGTCGGCCGGGACCTCCGGCGCCTTCGTGGTGACCATCTTGGTCATCGTCTCCGTCAACTCCACGTGCTCGGCGCTCGCGCTCGCACTCGCGAACGGAACGGACAACGCGCACGCGAGGGCGCATGCGGCTGTCGTCACCCGGAGTCTTCCGGTCATCTGCGACTCCAATCGACCCGCACGGGCGGCACGGTCCCATCATCGCGCGTGAGCGCGTAGGCCGCGACCCCCCCGACCGTGGCGGCGCCGATGGCCACCCAGAACCAAGGGCTCGACAGGAAAGAGCCCGACGACTTGCTGTCGGGCGGAGTGGGTGCCGTCGCGACCGTCGTTTCGCCGGCCGGCTTCGGATAACGCGTGTGCAGAGCTCCGACGAACGGCGTCCATCCACCGTTCGGCTCACTCCGGTGACGCGTCGACTCGACGCGATCCTCCGCGGCGTCGTACACGCGAACCTCCGTCGCGCCGTCGGCCGCGACGGTCACCACGGCCACGCCGCGGGCGCGCGTGCGTCGAGCGATCTCCGCGAGGAGCACGCGGGTCGTCACGTCGTCGGCGCCTCCGAGCTTCCCGCGGAGCTCGCCGAGCTCGCGCACGGCAGGCGGTGCATCGTTCGGGACGGCGTCACCGGCGAGCGCGCGCGCCTCGCGATCGGCGACGCCCGGCCTCAGCGACGCGTCTCCGTACACGGCTTTGGCGACCGGCCACGCGGCGTCCGAGACCGCCGCGCCGATCCCCACGACCACGACGCCATTGCGCGAGGGCTCGGGAACGGACGATGTTGCGAGCGGGAGCGAAGTCACGACGGGGGCGGCACGCGCCACCCCCGGCATCACCCCGGTCGTCATCAGCGAGAGGACGACCGCGACGAGCAGTCCGCTAGTCCCCGCGCCGACCCGACGAGAGGATCTGCAGGAGGAAGAGGAACATGTTGAGGAAGTTGAGGTAGAGGCGGATGGCCGCATCGACGGGACTCTGCGGTTCGTCGCTGTGGAGGAGCCGCGAGGTATCGTAGAGCACGTAGGCCCCGAACAGGAGGACGCCGACGCTCGCGATGGCGAGGTGGAAAATCTGCGATCCGACGAAGAAGCCGATCAGCATCGCGCCGAGCAGGACCCACAGCCCCATCGAGAGGAACCCGCCGAGGAACGAGAAGTCCTTCTTGCTCACGAACACGTAGCCGGTGAGCCCGCCGAACCCCGCGGTCGCGAGCAGGAACGCGTCGCGCACCGGATTCGCGCTCAGCGTCGCGCCCATCTTCGCCATCAGCGTCGCGATGAACAGCGCCGGTGCGATGAAGAGCCCGGACACGAACGTGAACCCGAGGAGCGCCACCACGTTCACACCCGGTCGATGGCGGACTGCGGAGAGGCCGAAGAACGCTGCGAAGTACACGATGATCGCGATGATCGAGTGCTGCATGACGAAGGCGACCGCGGGCGGCACCGCGATCCCCTTGCCGAGCACCACCGGCGTGCCGAGGTGCAGCGCCGCCATCGCGCCACCCGCTGCGGTGACCACACCGGCGAAGAACAGCGAGTAGACCTTGCGGAGGAACGCGAGGCGGGTGGCTCCGCTCGCGCGATCGAGCGCTACGGCCGAGCCTGACTTGGTGCGGGACTGCGTGGGGTACATGGCTTGGGCTCCAAGCTAATCAGCGTCCGAGCTTTCGGAAGTGTTCCGAGCGCTCTTCTCTACGTGGATTCTCTACCTGGATCTCTACCCGGATTCTCGGGGGGAGTCGCGAATGGTCGACGACTTCACGGCGACGAGAGGCCACGGTAGAGCCGAACGATGCGCCGGCGCAGTGATGGTGTCCTCCTCGCGGGCGAGCTCGCGCCGCCGACGCTGCCGTGGCCTGCGGACGAGGTCATCGCAGCGCTCGAGCCGATGGCCACGGAGGCCCGCTGCGCGCGCCTCCGCCAGGTGATCGGCGATCGGCTCGCGTCCGTGACCGTGGTGGTCGACTCCCTGCACGACCCGCACAACGGCGCGGCGATCACCCGGACGTGCGACGCGTTCGGTGTCCAGTACCTCCACGCCATCGAGCGCACCGAGCCCTTCGCGGCGGCGAGCGCCGTCTCCCGCGGCTCGCAGAAGTGGATCGACATCGTGCGCCACAAGAACGCCGAGTCGTGCGTCGCGGCGCTGCGTGCGAGCGGCCACGAGCTCGTGGCGACCCACCCCGAGGGAGAGCTCGTCCCCGAGGATCTCGCGCGCATCCCCAAGCTGGCGCTGGTCCTCGGCAACGAGCGGCTCGGCATCGCCGACGACCTGCGGGCCGACTGCCGCCGCGCGGTCCGCGTCCCGATGACGGGCTTCGTCGAGTCGCTCAACGTCTCGGTCACCGCGGCGATCCTCCTCCACGCGGCGACCCGCGGACGCACCGGCGATCTCGACGAGACGACGCGGCGGTTGATCTACGCTCGCGGCCTCCTGCTCTCGATTCCGCGAGCTCCCGAGCGGCTCGAGGCGCTCCTTGCACGCTCGGCTCGGTGAACGACAACACCTGACGACACCGGCGCGCGGCCCTCGGGCTGGTATCCTGGTGACCTTCGATGCGACCTCTCTTCCTCTTCTTCGCGCTCCCACTCCTCGCCTGCTCGAGCAACGAGCCTCCGGTCGCCCCGATCACGGACGCGGCTTCGACGCCGGACGTCCCGAAGGTCTGCACCCCCTTCGACGCCGGTCCGAGGACCGATACGGGTCTTGCGGCCGATGCGGCCGATGCGGCCGATGATGCCGATGCCGATCCGACCGATGCGGGACCGGACGTCGAGGTCAACGTCCCGGGCAGCCTGCGGCCTGCGGTCGACAAGGTCTTTGCGGTCTCGTGTTCCTTCGCCTCATGTCACGGGAGCTTGGCCGGCAAAGGCAAGCTCTCGCTCCCCTGCACCCCTCGGGCGGACATGATGTGCCCGAAGGACGCGCGCGTCGGCGACTGGTGGCCCGAGGTCGTCGGCCGGACTTCGTCGACGCACCGGACGATGAAGCGCGTCGAGCCGTACGATCCGCAGCACAGCTTCCTCGCGCACAAGGTGAGCGAGGGCCTCTGCGCTCTCGACAAGGAATGCGTCAACGGCGATTGTGGTGACCGCATGCCCGACGAGAGCGACGCCGTCGACCCCGCCGATCGCGAGACGATCCTGGGGTGGATCCGGCAAGGGGCTCCTCGGAAATGATCGGCCGTCTCGTCGGCACGCTGGTCGGCCAGGGGGACGACGGCACGGTCACGCTCGACGTGAACGGCGTCGGCTACGAGGTGACCGTTCCGCTCGGAGCGATCGGCCGCGCCCGTCGCGACGACGCCGGACGGATCACGCTGCACGTCCACACCGTGGTGCGCGAGGACGCGCTCCAGCTCTACGGATTTCCCTCGAACGAGGATCGCGAGGTCTTCCGCATGCTGATCTCGGTGTCGAGCGTCGGCCCGAAGATCGCGACCTCCATCCTCGGCGCGATGCCCCCCGACGAGCTGCAGACGGCCATCGCCCGCAAGGAGCTCTCGCGGCTCACGGCGATCAGCGGCGTCGGCCGGAAGACGGCGGAGCGCCTGCTCCTCGAGCTCAAGGACAAGATCGGCGGCATCTCCCTCGCGTCGGTCTCGCGGACGGCGCCCTCGGCGGGCGCCCCGATCGAGGCGAACAAGCAGGAGATGCTCCGGAGCGCGCTCGCGAACATGGGTTTCAAGCCTACCGAGGTGGAACGCGCCCTCGACGCCGTGCGTGACCGTATTGCGACGGCCGATCTCGCGGACCTGGTCCGGGACGCGCTCGGCGCGGCGCGCTGACCCCACGCGCAAGAGCGTTTCGGCGTCACGTGTTTCGGGTACGATGCTGCTCGCGCCCTCAGTCGCCCGCGAAATTCTGATCGCCCATGACGACCCCCGCGACCCGAGACCTGGTCCTCAAGATCTCGAAATGGCTCGTCGCGCGCGAGCGCCACGACGAAGCGATCGCACTGCTCTCCGCGGTCGCCGCGACCGGCGGGAACGACGAGGAAGGCCAGGCGCTCCTCGGCGAGGCGATGAAGATCTCGCCTGCATCCGGGGTGGCGAAGGCCGCCTTCGAGCGGATGCAGGAGGCGCCGCCGACCGGCGATCACGCCTCGCTCGACGCAGCGATCGCGAAATACACGCAGCCCGAGATCGAGTCGCTCACGAAAGAGATGAACCGACCGCAGTTCATGCGGGCGCAGGTCGGGTTCAACAACAACCTCAAGTACAAGGATCAGCCGTACCACGTCCAGACCGAGGACTCCGGCCTCAAGATCCCGCACATCATCACGCATCTCTTCGCCGACGGCGGCCGCGTCATCAAGAGCCACAAGCGCTCCTACGCGGAGCACGTCGAGCGCCCCGACGTCGCGCCGTTCGTGCGCGCGCTGATGAAGGCGCAGCACATGGAGATGGTCGCCTTCCTCCGCGCGGGGAAGTTCGACGACGTCATCGCCGGCAAGGTCCGCGGCGGCATGGACGTCATGACCGAGGCGCCGCAGGTCGATCTGCAGCAGATGGCCGCGCGGAAGAAAGAAGCCGCGCCGGACCCCACGAAGTCGGGGCGCCAGCCGGTCGCGCCGGTCGCGATGCCGGCACCGTCGATCACGCCCGCCCGCCCGAGCGCACCGGTCCGCTTCTTCCTGCGCGTCATGCGCAGCACCTACGGCGGCCCCGAGATGTACGAGCCGCCCGGAGACGAGGTGGTCCTCGGCAAGAGCGGGTCCGTCCAGCTCGAGGGCGAGAAGTTCTGTCACCCGAAAGAGGGCATCTTCCGCTTCCGCGGCGACGAGCTCTTCCTCGAGGATCTCGCGGGCGGCAGCGGGATCTTCATCCGCATCCGCAGGCCGGTGGAGCTCGAGTTCGGCGACGAGTTCGTCGTCGGCGATCAGCTCCTTCGCATGCAGAAGAACCCCGAGCGCGATCTCACACCGGATCCGGGACCGACGTATCTCTGGTTCTCGCCGTGCCCGACCATCTCGGCGTTCCGCGTCGTCCAGATGCTCGTGGGCGGCGTGGTCGGCGAGACGCGCATGGCCGGCGGGACGACGCTGCAGATCGGCCGCCGCGAGGGGGACTGGATGTTCGCGAACGACCCGCGCGTCGCCGATCGTCACTGCTTCGTCGAAGAGCAAGCGGGCGTGATCATCCTCACCGACCTGATGTCGAAGACCGGCGTGTTCGTCCGCATCCGCGGCGAGCAGCGCCTCTTCCATGGCGACGAGCTGCTGATCGGACGGACAGTCCTGCGGGTCGAGCTGCCGGGCGGCGCGGCGACGAGCTGAGCGCTCACGCCCACGCGCAGGAGGAGCGGCACGCACCCTGCTCCATCGCAGGGCATGCTCCCAGCCAGCGTCTGTCGGGTACTGTTCTCGGGGCATGCCTACCTGCGCGAGCAGTGCGCGCGGGTCGAGCGTCTGGCCTTCGAGAGCGGGCAAGAGCATGACGACGCAGTCCTGCGTGAGGCCGTGGTCTCTCTCTGCAATTCCGTCCTCGGACACCTTGACGTGGAAGAGTCACTGGTGTGTCGGGACCTCGCGCGCGGCGACCTCGGACGCGAGAGCTTGGCCGACCTCCAGAGCGAGCACGACGGTCAACGGGTACGGCTGCGGCTGGTGCGCAGCGGCGCGAACGATGCGCGTTCGACCCGCGACGAGCTCTGCGAGAGCGCCATCGCGCTCATCGCGGACCTCCGTGACGAGATGCTGCGCGAGGAGGCCGCGATCCTCGGGGAGTCGCCGGGACCGATGCGCCGCTCGCACGCGTGACGTTCACTCGCGAGCTCGTGGACGCGGAACGGACTCGCGGAGCTCGTCCGTCCGCGTTCAGTCCTTGTGGAAGCGTCCGTTGTTCTTCGCGAGCTGCACGAGCGTCGGCGCCGGCTCGAAGCGCGCGCCGAAGCGGTCGCGATACGACTCGGTGCGCCGGAGGATCTCCGCCGGGCCGATGCTGTCGACGTAGCGGAACGGCCCACCGCGGAACGGCGGGAACCCGAGCCCGAACACCGCTCCGATGTCGCCGTCGCGCGGCGCGCGGAGGATGCCCTCGCCGAGACAGCGCATCGCCTCGTTCACGAGCGCGAGGACCAGGCGCATCTGGATCTCTTCCGGCGCGACGCGCGCGCTGGGGGAGATCCCGAGCACTCGATAGACGCTCTGGTCGACACCGCGCGTCTTCTCGTCGCGGACCCTGTTCCCCTTCTCGTCGTAGAGATAGAGGCCCTTCTTGTTCTTCCGCCCCTTGCGGCCGTCGGCGACGAGCTTCCCCATGCCGGCCGGCGGGATCATGCGATCGCCGAACGCCTCCTCGAGCACCTTGCCGACGTGCGCGCCGACGTCCAGGCCGACCTCGTCGAGCAGGGTCATCGGACCGACGGGGAAGCCCCAGTCGACGAGCGCGTCGTCGATCAGCTCGATGGGAACGCCCTCGCTCAGGAGGTGCGCGGCTTCGTTCATGTACGGCGCGAGGACGCGCGTCGTGTAGAAGCCCGGTCCGTCGTTCACGACGATGACGCTCTTCCCCTGCTTCTTGCCGAGCGCCACCGCGGTCGCGACGGCTTCGTCGCTCGACCCCTTGTGACGGATCACCTCGAGGAGCGGCATCTTCTCGACGGGGGAGAAGTAGTGCATGCCGACCACGTTCTGCGGACGCTTGCTCCCCTCGGCGATTTTCCCGATCGGGATCGACGAGGTGTTGCTCGCGAAGATCGCGTGCTCCGGCGTCTTGTCCTCGAGCTCGCGCAGCACGCGCTGCTTGAGACCGAGATCCTCGAACACCGCCTCGATCACGACGTCGGCGCGGCCGAAGCCCTCGTAGCCGGTGCCGCCCGTGACGAGCGCCGAGATCTGGTCCTTCTCGAGGCGCGCGAGCGATTTCTTCTTCACGCGGTCGCCGAGGATCTCGTCGACGTACGCGAGCCCCTTTCCGAGGCCGAGGTCGTCCTTGTCCTTGAGGCGCACGGCGATGCCGGCGTTGGCGGTGACGTACGCGATGCCCGCGCCCATCAGGCCGGCGCCGAGCATGCCGATCTTCAGCACCTCGCGCGGCTTGATCTTGCCGTTCGAGACGCCGGAGTCCTTCTTCAGCTCCTGGGTCGCGAAGAAGATGCTCATCAGCTGCTTCGCCGTCTCCGAGACGACGAGCTCACCGAACGCGCGCGCCTCGACGTCGGCCGCGGCGTCGAAGCCGCGCGCGCCGTACGTCTCGAGCACGTCGATCACCGCAAAGGCCGCGGGGTAGTGCCCCTTGGTCTTCTTCTGGGTGAGCTGACGCGCCTTCTTGAAGAGGATGCGGCGACCGAGCGGGTTGTCCTCGAGCGCGAGCTCGGTGAGCGCGTCTTGCGTCGGCTTCCCCTTGAGGCGCTCGAGCAGACCGGTCACGCCGCTGGTCGACTTCTTCGGCTTGTCGGCGAGGGTGCGGGCCCACTTCGCGGCGACCTCGAGGAGCAGCGGCTTCGCCACGACCTCATCGACGACGCCGAGGTTCTTCGCCTTGGGCGCGCGCATGTTCTTGCCGGTGAGCCCGTGATCGAGCGCGACCTGCAAGCCCGTGAGCTGCGCGAGGCGCGTGAGGCCGTTGGCGCCGGGGATGAGCCCGAGCTGGATCTCCGGGAGCCCGAAGCTCGTCTTCTTGTCGTCGGTCGCGACGCGCGCATGACACGCGAGCGCGAGCTCGAACCCGCCGCCGAGCGCCGCGCCGTGGACGGCGGCGACGTACGGCTTCTTCGAGGCCGCGAGGCGGTTGAACGAGCGCTGCCCGCTGCGGGAGAGCGCTTCGGCGTCGGACGCGGTGCGCACGCTCTTCAGCATGTCGACGTTGGCGCCGACGACGAACGAGTCCGCCTTGCCGCTGATCAGGACGGCGCCGCGGATCGCGGTGTCCTTCTCGACCCGATCGAGCATCTCGTCGAACTCTGCGCCGAACGACGCCTGCAGCGTGTTCACCGACTCACCGGGTGCATCGAACGTGATCAGCGCGATGCCGTCCGCGCGGACCTCGAGCCGGAACGCGCCGCTCGGCATCGCCGGCGTCGCATCGCGCCCCTCACGGGTGCCCTCATGGGTGCCCTCACGGGTGGAAGAAGCGCCGTTCCCCTTCTTCGCCCCGCGCTCCCCGTTCCGAGACGTCGTGTTCGCCATCACTGCACCTCCAACACCGCAGCGGCGCCGAGGCCCCCCGCCGCACAGAGCGTGACCAACCCGAACTGACCGCCGCGGCGCTTCAGCTCGCGGAGCGCGGTCGTGACCATGCGCGCGCCGGTCGCGGCGAACGGGTGACCGATCGCGATCGAGCCGCCGTGGACGTTGAACTTGTCGTCGTCGATCTCGCCGATCGCCGCTTTGCGCCCGAGCTTCTCCTCGGCGAACTTCTTCGAGCCGAACGCCTTCACATTGCACAACACCTGCGCTGCGAAGGCCTCGTGCATGTCGACGAGGTCCATGTCCTTCAGGGTGAGGCCGGCCTTGTCGAGCGCGATCGGGGTCGCGTAGGACGGCCCCATGAGCATCCACTCGTTCGGGTCGAGCGCGGCGTACCCCCACGAGCGGAGATAGCCGAGCGGCTCGAGGCCGAGCGACTTCGCCTTCTCTTCGCTCATCAGCATGAGCGCGCTCGCGCCGTCGGTGAGCGGCGAGGAGTTGCCTGCCGTGAGCGTGCCGTAGCGGCGGTCGAACACCGGCTTCAGCTTTGCCATCGCGTCGGCGGTCGTGTCCTTGCGCACGAGGTTGTCCTCGGCGACCGGACGATCGAACTTGGGACCCGAGACGACGTGCATCACCTCCTCGGTGAAGACGCCGTCGCTCCACGCGCGCGCGGCCTTCATGTGCGAGCGGACGGCGAACGCATCCTGCTCGGCGCGCGAGATGGAGCCTTCGCGCGCCATCTTCTCGGCGCTCTCGCCCATCGTGAGGCCGGTGGTCGGCTCCTTCAGGGCAGGGGGGACCGGCACGAAGTCCTTCGGGGCGAGCGCGGTGAAGATCTTCAGCTTCTCCATCACGGTCTTCGCCTTGCTCGCCTCGACGAACGCGTTGGCGAGCCGCTTCGACAAGGCGATCGGGACGTCGGACGCGCTGTCCGCGCCCCCCGAGATCGCGACGTCGTGCTGGCCCGAGAGGATCGCCTCCGCCGCCGAGGTCATCGACTGGATCGACGTCGCGCACGCGCGCGAGACGCTGTACGCCTCGATGGTCTTCGGCAAGCCGGAGCCGAGCACGATCTCGCGGGCGATGTTCGGCGCGGAGAGCGACGGGACGACCTGGCCGTAGACGAGGAGTCCGATCTCCTTCGGATCCACCTCGCTCCGCTGCAGGAGCTCGGAGACGACGAGCTTCCCGAGCTCGAGGGCGCTCAGATCCCGATACGACGACCCCTGCTTCGCGAACGGCGTCCGCAGACCGGACACGATCGCGACGCGTCGCCTCCCCTGCTGGGAGGTCGTGGCCTTCACGCCGCTCGCTTCACCCTTGGCTTCGGACATCCGCGCTCCTTCGACGTTGGCCACGGTGGCGCCGTGACTGAATGGCGATTCAGTGGAGGGAACCGTGGGCCTCGCGCCGCGCCGCGTCAAGCGGAGGCCTGCTGCCGCAGGGCTTCGATTTGCGCGGAGCGTGGTTCCGGCATCAGGGGCCGATCTTGATGATCGGGTTCCCTGCGCTCGACGTGCCGACGACGGTCACGGTGGGGGCCGGACCCGCTGCGGTCGGAGGCAGATCCGACGCGCGGCGAATCTTCATCCGCGGAACGTTCGTGCGGCGATCGATGATCGCGTGATCGTCGTCGCGGAACGTGATCTCGACTTCGTCGGCTCCATTGAGGATGCGCACCCAACCGGCGCGCGACTCCTTCACTTGGTACCCCGAGGAGACAGGGGGTTGCCCGGGCGCGAACAGCCGGACCTGATCGCCGGTGTACTGGATGCGGACGCTCTGCGCGCTGTCGGAGGAGAGCTGAGCGGACAGCGCAGCGGCGCTCGCCGACCCCGCGGGCGAGGTCGCCTCGAAGCCTTCGACCTGCCACGTGCCCTGGAGCAAGGCCGAGCCGGGGGTGGCCGGTCCGGCGTCGACGGCGGCGGGCTCACGGCGGCACGCCGAGCCGAGCACCGCGACCAGCATCGCGCCCCGCATCGCCACAAGGCTCCATCGCAATCCGCGCACGAGGGCATCTTGATCGGACGCTCGCGAGCCGTCCAACGACTGCGGGGA
This sequence comes from Polyangiales bacterium, assembly GCA_046593995.1. Classification (GTDB taxonomy): domain Bacteria; phylum Myxococcota_A; class Polyangia; order Polyangiales; family JADJMO01; genus JALHOE01. Next base: position 10,149 of record JBKJQC010000845.1, on the reverse strand, counting down.
GAGTGCCCACATCGAGCAGGCCGAACACGCGGACGGGGCGGCCTCCAAGGCCTCCGCGGCCCGATCGTGGTAGTGGCGAATCCATGACCACCGCTTCGAGCGCTCCCTTGAAGAGCGCTCCCTCGAAAACTGGGGCCGTCGTGGTCGCGACCCACGGCCACTGCTTCGACGGCATGGCCTCGGCCGTGCTCTTCACGCACTTCCTCCGCAACATCGAGGACGGCGCGCGCGCGAAGCTCCCGTTCGTCTACCGCGGTCAGACCTACGATCCCGGCAAGAACGGCGTCGACCCGGCCGTGTTCGCCGGCGCGAAAGAGACCGCGATCCTCGACTTCCGCTACACCGCGACCGACGCGCTCACCTGGTACTTCGACCACCACGTCAGCGCGTTCCCGTCGGACCGCGAGCGCGAGCACTTCGCCGCCCTCGAGAAGACCGGACGCGCATTCCACGACGGCAAGGCGGGATCGTGCACCATCCTCATCGATCGCATCGCGCGCGAGCGCTTCGGCGTCGACACCTCGCAGTACGCGGACCTCGTGCGCTGGGCCGACATGATCGACACCGCGTCGTTCCCGAGCGCGGAGATGGCGGTCGACCGCAGCGATCCGGTCATGAAGCTCCTCGCCGTGATCGAGCAGCAGGGGGACGATAAACTCCTCGAGGATCTCGTCTCGCGGCTCACGCGTCGCTCCCTCGAGTCGGTCGCCGGGGACGCGGACATCGCCGCGCGCTACGCGCCGATCGAGGCCGTCTACAAGGCGCAGGTCGATCGGATCCGCAAGCACGAGGAGGTTCGCGGCTCGGTCGTGTGGGTCGATCTCCTCGACGGCCTGACGGAGACGGTCACGAAGTTCGTGACCTACGCGGACGTCCCGCACGCGCCCTACAGCGTCGTCGCCTCCCGCACCGAGAAGCGCTGCAAGATCTCGGTCGGCTACAACCCGTGGTCCGGCATCCCGCGCACCCACGACATCGCGAAGATCTGCGAGCGCTTCGGCGGCGGAGGTCACCCGGTCGTCGGCGCGATCGCGCTCCCGCCGGACCCCGAGCCCTGCCGCACGATCGCGCTCTCGATCGTCGAAGAGCTGCAGCGCTGAGGCCTACGCGCGACCGAGCACGATCGCATACGAGCGCCCGTGCGACGGACCGACGACCAGCACACGATCCGCCTCTCCCTTCAGGAGCAGCGCGGTCGCTGCGGCGAGGGCGAAGCCGCCGAGACCCTCGTGACGCCCGACCGCGGTGACCACGTCATGGATCGGCGCGTCGGCCCACCGGGAGCTCGCGAGCACGGAGCGCACCGCGTCGGTCGCCTCGGCGACGATCACCATTGCGCGACCCTGCGGCGCGCTCACGGCGCGGATGGCTTCATCGGGCTCGTTCGCCTGCACCACGTCGAGGACCCGCACCGCAGCATTCTCGTGCGTGAGCCGCACGGCCGCAGCGCCCTCGCTGCGGTCAGAGCCGCGGTTGATCCCCTCGAGCTCACGGAACGCCGGCGCGAGGCAGTTCGCGGCGATCTCGCTCGGGCCCTCGATGCTCCCGGTCACCGACTGCCCGACGATACCCGCTGCGATCAGCTCGTACGCGGTCGCGAACGCTGCCTCACCGCTCGTCGAGAGATCTGCGACCGCGAGCGCCGGTCCGTGCAGACCGAGGTAGATCGACACGTGCCCGGTCGGCGACGACGGCACGAGGTTCGGGAACTCGGCGGGCGGCGCGAGGCGCGGACCTTTCTCGAAGAGCTTCGCGAGGAACGACGCGCTCCCGTCGGCGTCGCCGTAGCTCGTGCCCATGATGACGCCGTCGTCTCCCGAGGCGCCCGCGAGCTCTGCGGCGACGACGCCGAGCCGCGCCGAGCGGTCGAGCCTGCGCGCGCGAGCGGGGTCGAGGCTCGCGAGGACGTCCTCTGCCGGACGCGCGCCGTCTCCGAGCAGAGCCGTGTTGTCGACGCCGGCGAGCGCCCCCGCCGCGGACGCGCTCCCGGCGCCGCTCACGAACACCGGGCGCAGCGTGACGCCGTCGTCGCGCGCGACATCGCGCCGCGCGAGCGCGAGGACCGTGTCGACGCCTCCGAACCCGAACGCATTCGAGAGCGCGATGCGCACGTCGGCCGACGCGCCCTCGGCCGGCACGTGACGGAGCTGCGCGCACTTGGGATCGACCTCGCCGAGACCGGCCGTCGGCGGGATGCGACCGTCGCGGATCGTGAGCGCCGAGACGATGGCCTCGATCGCGCCCGCCGCCCCGAGCGTGTGCCCCATCACCGCCTTGGTCGACGAGACGTACGCGCGCGCGACGCCATTGCCGAGCGCGCGCTCGATCGCGCGCGACTCCATCGCGTCGTTGAGGGGCGTGGCGGTGCCGTGCGCGTTCACGTAGTCGACGGCGCCGGGATCGATCCCGCCGCTCTGCAAGGCGCGCTCGATGGCGCGTGCGGCGAGCGCGCCGTCCTCCGAGGGGTTCGTGATGTGGTGCGCTTCGGACGTGATGCCGACTCCGACGAGCTCGACGTCCCACGTGGTGCCGCGACGGCGCGCGGCGTCGGGGAGCTCCAGCACGGCGAAGCCTGCACCCTCGCCGATCGTGAGGCCACGTCGCTTCGCGTGGAACGGTCGAGCGGGCTCCGGATCGATCGCCCCGAGCGCGTTGAAGCCCGTGTACGTCAGCCGACACAGACCGTCGGTGCCGCCGACCACGACCGCATCGACCACGCCGAGGCGGAGCCAGGCCGCGCCGATGGCGAACGCGTTCGCGCCGCTCGAGCAAGCGGAGCAGACGGTGCGTGCGCGCGCGAAGGGGCCGACCGCGCCCGACAGTCGATCGGCCGTTGCCGAGAGCGGATGCGCGAGCATCTCGGGGTTGGGGACGCGCTGCGACGGATCCGCATGCATGCGCGCGAGCAGCTGCTCGGTCTCGTACATGCCGCCGGTCGTGCCGCCGACGACGAGGCCGACGCGGTGTTTCTTCGGATCGAGCCCCGCCTGCTCCATCGCCTCACGCACGGCAGAGAGCGCCATCGCGTCGGTGCGCGACCATGGAGCGCCCCCCGACACCTCTCTCGAATGCGGGGGGGGCAGTGCGAGCCCCTTCACCTCGGCGGCGATCGACGAGCGCTGACCGGAGACGTCGAACAGCGTGACAGGGCCGATCCCGCGCTCGCCGGCGACGATGCGCGGCCATGCCTCGGCGACCGAGCGGCCGACGGCGCAGACGATCCCGAAGCCGGTGAGCGCGACGCGCACGGCAGCTTCAGGTCGCCGGGCGGTGCGTCGTGATCCAGTCGGCGAGCGCGTCGACCGACGCGAACGCGACGCGCCCCTCGGCGCCTTCGGGGATCCGGACTGCGTATTGCTCTTCGACGGACATCGCGAGCTGCAGCGCGTCGAGCGAGTCGAGCGCGAGACCTTCACCGAAGAGCGGCGCATCGTTCACGATGGACTCGGGATCGCGTCCCTCGAGGTTCAGCTCGCGGACGAGCATCGCTTTCAGCTCGGCACGCAGCTGATCGAGGGACTTCGGAGCGTCGCCGGGAGGGGGCATGGAGGGCCACGGCGAGGTAGCACGCGCCGGGCGACGCGGAAACGCGTTCGTCTCTCGTACCGGACCAGCGGTGTTGTACCCTCCAGGCATGCCGCTGCCGCAAGGCTCCCGCAGGCCCCTCGCCATCGCTTCCTTCGTCGCCACCGTCGCGGCGCTGTCCACCTCCGCGCCCTGCGCGTCGGCCGAGTCCGCGTGGCGGCAGGAGAAGGGTGAGCTCCACGGAAGTCAGGTCGCCTCGAGCGAATGGCTGCCGATCTTCATCGGTGGCACCGCGGGAGTGATCGTCGGCGGCCTCACCGGTTTGGGCTTCGACGACGCGCAGCCTCCCGTCGTCGGCCCCATCGTCGGCGGCGTCCTCGGCGGTATCGCCGGTGGCGCGGGCGGAGCCTGGCTCATCCGCGCGAAACGCGAGCAGGACACACGGCTCGCCGGCGCGCTCTCGGTCGGCGCGCTCGGGGCGGGCGTAGGCGCAATCTTGTGGGCCAACATGGACGCGAACGGTCGCGCTCTCGAGACCGTCGGGAAGTGGGGCGCGCTCGTGATCCTGCCGACGATCGGCGCGGTCGTCGGTCACCGCCTCGCGATCGTGTGGGGCTCGAAGACGCGGACCGAGGCCCCTCCGGAGCACGTCCAGGTCGGCATCAGGCCCTCGGTGAACCCCGTCTTCTCGCCGCTCGGCACCCGCGCACCGAACGGAATGACCTTCGGCTTCGACGCGACCTTCTAGAAGCCTAGCGCGCCCACACGAGCGAGAGGTCGAGCTCCATGGCGTCGAAGGGCGGAACCCGCACTCTCGCATCGCCCTCGTGGGTGTCGAGCAACGTGTAGCGCGCGCCGTCGAAGAGGTAGACCTCGAGCGTCTGGTTCGGCGGGCTGAGGAGCCAGACGTGCGAGACCTTCTCGCGCCGATAGATCCTCATCTTCTTGGTGCGGTCGACGCGCTCGGTGCGCGCCGAGAGGATCTCGCAGCACCAGTCCGGTGCGACATCGTAATGGACGTCGTCACCGGTGGACTCGTCCCCGAGCGCGTCGGGCATGCGCTCCCGGCGCCATCCCGCGAGATCGGGGACCACCTTGTCCGGGCGCGGGCCGAGGTGGAGCTCCGGCTCGTCCAGAAGCACCCAACCGCCGGGGCCACCCTGTCCGAGGTCGAAGGGGCCGCCGAGCAGGATGCCCAGCCGCGACGCCGCGCGCGTATGCCGCTTCGCCGGGCGAGGGGCCACGTGCAGCTCGCCGTCGAGGATCTCGGCCACCTGCTCCGCTGGAACGGCTTCGAACGCGGCCTCGACCGTCGGATCGTTGCCAAGCGGTCGCGCCGGATTCGACACGCTCGGAGCGTAACCGCCTTCGACGGATCGCGCACGTGCCCGCGATGATCGCGATCGACGCAGTGTTGCTCGCGCGCGAGGACGCCGAGTCTCACGCGGGGAGGTCGGCGTACAACGCGTCGAGGTCGAGCATCGCGCCGCACGACAGATGCACTGTCCCCTGCTGCGTGTCCCGATACTCCCACGAACCATTCGGCAGACGTCGGTAGGTCTCGACGCGCGCGGCGCCTTGGCTCACGAGCACGTACTCCTGCAGGGCGGCGATCTGCTGATAGTGCTGCCATTTCGCGCCGCGGTCGGCCTCCTCGGTCGGAGGAGACAGTACCTCGACGATCACCGAGGGGTTGGTGATCGTCGCGCCGGTGGGATCGGCGGGATCGCCCTCGATCGGCCCACACACGAGCGACGCATCGGGGTAGGTGCTCGGGCCCGTGGCGAGAATGCGCACCTTCTGATCGGACTGGAACGCCACGCACCCGGGCCGACGTCGTGCTTCGAGGGCAGCGCTCACGCGGGAGGCGAGCGCATTGTGGCGCCGCGAGCCTCCGGCCATCGCGAGGATCTCGCCGTCGTCGAACTCGTGCTTCATGCCGCTGTCACGCTCGTACGTGAGGTACTCGGCGTGGGTGTAGTGGTGACGCAGTCGCGGCACGGTCGACATGAGTCGCGAGCATAGGCGTGCCCGGGCGCGCGTGCGACGGCGGTTCGAGCCCGACGCCCGGAACGGCGCGTCGCGAGCGCAGCCTCGCCGTCCCGAGGACGCTCTTCAGAGCGCGCCGAGCGCGCGGTCGAGGATCGCGTCGACGTGGCGCAGCACGTGCCCCATCTCGAAGCACTGGCGGATCTCCTGCGCGGAGAGCTTCGCCGAGACGTCCGTGTCGGTGAGGAGGCCGTCGAGGAAGAAGGCGCCCTCGCGCCACGTCTTCATCGCGTTGCGCTGCACCCAGACGTACGCTTCCTGTCGACCGACGCCCTTGCCGACGAGCGCGAGGAGGACGCCTTCGCTGAAGAACAGGCCGCCGGTGCGCTCGAGGTTCTTGCGCATGTTCTGGTCGTAGACGACGAGGCCTTCGACGAGCGACGCCGCGCGCTCGAGCATGAACGCGAGGGTCGCGGTCGCGTCGGGGGCGATCATGCGCTCCACCGACGAGTGGGAGATGTCCCGCTCGTGCCACAGCGCGACGTCCTCGAGCGCGGGCGCCACCGCGGCGCGCACGATCCGCGCGAGGCCGCAGAGGTTCTCGCTCAGGATCGGGTTGCGCTTGTGCGGCATCGCCGACGAGCCCTTCTGTCCGGGCGTGAACGCCTCCTCGGCTTCGAGGACCTCGGTGCGCTGCCAGTGACGGACGTTGGTCGCGAGCCGCTCGATGCCCGCCGCCACGACGGCGAGTGCGGCGAAGTACGCGGCGTGACGGTCGCGCGACACGATCTGCGTCGCGACGGTCTCGGGCCGCAGTCCGAGCACAGAGAGCGCCTCACTCTCGATCTCGGGCGTCAGGTGCGCGTAGGTGCCGACCGCGCCCGCGATCTTCCCGACCGCGATCTCCTCGCGCGCGACCGAGAGGCGCGCCCGCCCACGGGCGAGCTCCGCGTGATGCCCGGCGAGCGCGAGGCCGAAGGTGATCGGCTCCGCGTGGATGCCGTGCGAGCGACCGATCATCGCGGTGTGCGCGTGCTCTCGTGCGCGCTTCGCGAGCGCTCCGAGTAGCTTGTCGAGCCGCGGCATCATCGCGTCGACCGCGTCGCGCATCTGGATCGCGAGCGCGGTGTCGAGCACGTCGCTCGACGTCATGCCCCGGTGCAGCCAGCGCGCATCCTCACCGGCCTGCTCCTCCACGTGCGTGAGGAACGCGATGACGTCGTGCTTCACCGTGCGCTCGATCTCATCGATGCGATCGGCGTCGAGCTTCACGCCCTTGCCGCGGATCCGCCCCGCCGTCCCCTGCGGCACGAGCCCCGCGTGCTCCATGGCGTCACAGGCGGCGAGCTCGACGTCGAACCAGATCGCATACCGGCGACCGCTGCTCCAGAGCTCGGCCATGTCCTTCGGCGTGTAGCGGGGGATCATGCGGCCGGTCGCTACACGCCCCCCATGCGAGACGCCACCGTCGCAGTCGTCGGTCGTCGGTCGTCAGTCGTCAGTCGTCAGTCGTCAGTTCGAGAGGAGAGCGAGAACTCGTCTCGTTCGTCCCGCGTAGCGGACGACTGACGACTGTCGACGGATGACCAAGCCTGCGAGCGACGACACCGGCAAGGCCTCGACAAGCCCAATGGCAGCGACTAGAGTGCGCCCCCCTCGCTCGCTCCCTCCCTATTTCGGGAGAGCGGGCCTCCCCCGCCCTCCCTTTCGAGGGAGCAACCGGAGCCCTCATGCGCGAAATTCATCCGTACTACCCGGCCTGCACGATCACCTGTGCCTGCGGCGCCTCTTACCCGACGCGTTCGACGCGCGGTGCCTTCACCGTCGACGTCTGCGGCGCGTGCCACCCGTTCTACACGGGCAAGCAGAAGCTGATGGACACCGCGGGCCGCATCGACCGCTTCAAGCGCAAGTTCGGCGAGGCCGCCAAGGCTGCCCCGAAGCCCGGCAAGGATCCGAGCAAGCAGGGCGTGAAGATCCCGAAGCAGGCGAAGGAAGCGAAGCCCCCGAGGGCCGCCGCTCCCGCCGCCGAGAAGCCCGCCGCCGCGCCCGCCGCCGAGAAGCCCGCCGAGGGCTGATCGCGACCGCGGCCTTCCCTCACGGAGGCCGACCGAAGCGCCCGCGAGCTGAAGAGCTTACGCGGGCGTGTGGCTTTGGGGTCCGGCGATGCACCAGCAGACCCGGTTCGGGACGGTTCGGGCAGACGTCCGAGACCTCTTCGGTGCCGGGAGTTGCCGTTGCCCTCCCCGGACCCCTCCCGGTCCGAGGATCGAGTGCTAGGTTCTGCGCCATGCCCGAGCCCACTCGCGTCAGCGCCACCCCTCAGCCGCTCGGTTCGCCGACTCGGCCGTACATCGGCGGCCAGGCCGTTCTCGAGGGGGTCATGATGCGTTCGCCGTCGTCGGTCGCGATCGCGTGCCGACGGGCGGATGGCTCGATCTCGATCCGCGAGCGTCCCGTGACCGGCGGACCCAACAAGTGGGCGAAGATCCCGATCGCCCGCGGCATGTCGACGTTGGTCGACTCGCTCAAGCTCGGCAGCGAGGCCCTGAGATTCTCGGCCGAGCTCTACGAGAAGGACATGGGCGACGCGGAAGACGCGGCGAAGGGCGACCAGCGGAAGTCCGGCGTGAAGGGCATCGGCTCGATGCTCACGCTCCCGCTGAAGTCGTTCGGTCTCGCGCTCGCGAACCTCGTCACGCGCGCCGACGGCGAAGGCCCCGCCCCCACCACGGGCACCACCGAAGAAGAGACGCGCGCGCCCAACACGATGGCGATCATGACCCTCGTCGCGGTCGGCTTCATGATCGCGCTCCCGCAGATGCTCGCGTGGGGAGCGTCCTCGCTCATGCGCCTCGACCTCGACGTGCGGAGCCCGCAATTCCAGCTGCTCACCGGAGCGTTCAAGCTCGCCGTGGTGCTCGGATACCTGCTCTTGATCCGCCGGGTCGCCGAGATCCGCCGCGTCTTCCAGTATCACGGGGCAGAGCACAAGACGATCAGCACCTACGAAGCGGACGAGCCGCTCGTCGTCGAGAATGCGCGCAAGAAGACGACGATGCACCCGCGCTGCGGCACCACGTTCCTCGTCATGACTGTGCTCGTCTCGATCGTGGTGTGGACCGCGCTCGGCCCGCTCCTCCCGAAGATCCACGGTCCGAAGATCGTGGAGCAGCTCGCGTTCATCGCGATGAAGATCCCGTTCCTCCCGGTCCTCGCCGGCATCACCTTCGAGATCCAGCGCTTCACCGCTCGCTACTGCCAGACCGGCCCGATGCGCGCGCTCCTCGTCCCCGGCTTCCTCGTCCAGCGCATCACCACGATCGAGCCCGACGACGACCAGCTCGAGATCGCGCTCGCCTCGATGCGCGCGACGATCTGGCGCGAAGAGGTCGGCGCCGACAAGAACCTCCCGAAGAGCGACGCGGAAGTGCTCGACTTCCCGAGCTACGAATCCCTGGTCGACGCCCCCGGCCTCCGCGCCGCGTAGCTTTTGCGCAGTCCGCTCCGTGTCCGAGGAACGAGCCTGAGCGAGTGGATTGAACACGGAGGCACGGAGGCACGGAGGATCTCCTGCCTGCCGATCTCTCCTTGAACGTTACCGTCGCGCTCGGGGCCGACGGGTCTCCGCGGCGTCGCGGGCGAGCGGCGGCAGCATCCCCAAAACCTCCGTGCCTCCGTGCCTCCGTGTTCAATCCGGGACTTTGTACCTGCGGAATCTGCACTAGAGTCCCGGGGAACTGCAGATGTTGCCCGTCGACAAGCTCGCATCCATCGCGCGTCGCTACCGCGAGCTCGAGGACTTGCTCTGTCGCAGCGAGGTCGTCTCCGACCGCCAGCAGTTCCAGAAGCTCTCGAAGGAGCGCAGCGACATCGAGTCCCTCGCGCACGCGTGGGCCCGTTGGACCGCGCTGGAGGCCGACCTCGCGAGCTCGCAGGCGGCCCTCTCGGACCCGGAGCTCCGCGAGCTCGCCGAAGCCGAGCTGCCCGAGCTGACCGCGCAGCACGAGGCGCTCGCGCAGGAGATCCAGCTCCTCCTCCTCCCGACCGATCCCAACGACTCGCGGAACGTCATCCTCGAGATCCGCGCGGGTGAAGGGGGCGAAGAAGCGGCGCTCTTCGCGGCGGATCTCTTCAAGATGTACGCGCGCTACGCCGAGACCAAGGGGTGGAAGCTCGACGTGATGAGCCTATCCGAAGCCGCGGCCGGCGGTTACAAGGAGTGCATCGCGCTCGTGAGCGGCCGCACCGGTCCGAGCGGCGGTGTCTACTCGCACCTCCGCTTCGAGGGAGGCGTCCACCGCGTGCAGCGCGTGCCTGCGACGGAGTCCCAGGGTCGCATCCATACCTCGACGGCGACGGTCGCGGTCCTGCCCGAGGCCGACGAGGTCGACATCCACCTCGACGAGGCGAACGATCTTCAGATCTCGATCGCCGCGTCCGGAGGGCCGGGAGGGCAGGGGGTCAACACCACGAACAGCGCGGTGCAGATCCAACACAAGCCGACCGGGATGATCGTGAAGTGCCAGGACGAGCGGTCGCAGATCAAGAACCGCTCGAAAGCCATGAAGGTGCTCAAGGCCCGGCTGCTGGACCTGGAGACCAAGAAGCAGAACGACGCGATCAGCTCCGAGC
>JBKJQC010000745.1:0-3338 GCA_046593995.1 Polyangiales bacterium | reverse complement strand
ATCGCGTGATCATGCCCATCGCGCGCGCGCTGCCGATCTCGATGGTGTGGCCGGTCTCGGTGGTGCTCGCTCTCGCGTGCTCGGTCGCCGTCGCGTACGTCCTGCACCTCGTCGTCGAGAAGCCTGCCCTCTGTGTCCGTGATCGTTTCGTTCCCTGAGGTGCTACCGTCCCGCGCGTGACGCTGCCGCTGCCGCTGTTCGAGGCCGCATGCGTGGTCGTGGTCGCCCTCGCGCTCGCGGCGATGGTGCGCCTCCATGGTGCGTCGCGCGTACTCTCGTCGTACGCGGCGCTCGCCGTCGCCGGGTGGATCGGCGAGCAGACCTGCATTCTTGCATATCGCTTCTATGCATATGCGCCAGGGTGGCACTTCCGGATCGGCGAGGTCCCGCTTCTCGTCCCCCTCATCTGGCCGCTCGTGATCCTCTCGGCGCGCGACGTGGTCTCGGCGCTCTGGCCGCAGATCCGTCTTCGCGCAGTCGCCGTCGCCGCGGTGGTCGTCGTCGACGCATCGCTCGTCGAGGTGGTGGCGGTGCGCGCTGGCCTGTGGTCATGGGCCGAGCCTGGGCACCTCGGCGTGCCGGTGATCGGCATCCTCGGCTGGGCCTTCTTCGCGTTCGGGGCCGAGCTCGCGCTCTCGCGAGAGCGTTCGTTCCTGGCCATCGTGTCCGGCCCGCTCGCGGCGCACGCGCTGATCTTCGTCACGTGGTGGGGTCTCTTCCGCTGGACGATGCGGGGGGAGCTTGGTACGCCCGCGCTGATCGTCGTGGTGGCGCTCGCGGTCGTCGCAGTGGTTCTGGTGCTCCTCGCGCGTCGCGGCGGTCGCGCGATGCCGCTCGCGACGTCGGTCCCCCGCATGATCGCCGCGAGCCTCTTCTTCGCGCTCCTCCCGACCATCGCGCCACCCGCCGCGCTCCTCGCGCACGTCGTCGCCGTCGCGGTGCCCTACCTCGCGGCGACTCGGCTGTGACGGACGCTGGTTCCCGTACGACATCGCCGTTCGCGCTCACGCTGCTCGCGAATCACCATCCGGCGCTGCACGGTCTGCGTGTGCTCGCGATCGTGTCGGTCCTACAGGTCCACGTCACGGTCATGCTCGTGCAACGCGAGCTCGTGGCGAAGCGGACGCTCCACCTCGTGTCGACGATGGTGTGGTTCGGGATGGACCTGTTCTTCCTCCTCAGCGGCTTCCTCATCGGCGGGATGTTGCTCCACGAGCAGCGTCGCGCCGGCACGCTGCGGCGGTTCTACCTCCGGCGCGCGTTCCGCACCTTCCCGCTCTACTACGTAGTGCTGTTCGGGCTCGCGCTCTTCCTGCCGAACCCGCTCGCGACGACCGCGTCGCTCGCCCGCGAGGCGACCTACACGATGAACTACGCGCCGGACTGGCGCCCTGACACGATGCCTTGGGGATGGTCGTTGTGCGTGGAGGAGCACTTCTATCTCGCGGTGCCGCTGTTGGTCTTCGCGCTGCGAGTACTGAAGAGCGATCGGGCGCGTCTCGGCGCGCTCCTCACCTTGTTCCTCTCCGCGCTCGTCGTGCGTTGGCTCACCTGGTCGACCGCGCGCGAGGTCTGGACCGACGAACGCTTGTTCACGCACCTCTACGTGCGCACCCACACGCGCTACGACGTATTGATCGCGGGCGTCGCGCTCGCGTGGGTGCAGCAACGCTACGGCGCGGCGCTGCGCACTACCTTCGCGTCCGCTCGCGCGCGCTCTGCGTCGTTCGCGGTCGGCCTCGCGTGCCTCGCGTGGTTGATGATGCCGCCGTCGTCACGGCCGGGGATCGCGTGGACCCTCCTCTCCTGGGGAACCGTGACGAGCGTGATGTACGTGGCGTGGATCCTCCCGCTCCTGAACCACGAGGGGCCGATCGCGCGCGCGCTCGGCGCTCGGCCCTTCCTCTGGATCGCGACCCTCGGCTACGGCGTCTACCTGGTGCACGTGCCCGTCTGCGAGCACCTCGTGATCCCGCTCGCGCGCGTCGTCGCTCGGTCGCGTCCGCCGCTCGTCCTCACGTGGCCGCTCCTCGTGCTCCTGCTCTTGGTCCTCTCCCTCTGCGTCAGCTACGCCCTCCACCTCGTCGTGGAGAAGCCCGCGCTGTGGATCCGCGATCGCGTCGCGCCCTAGTGAACGAGGGGCGGTAGGAACACGTTCGGTGGCAGCCCGGCGCGGAGCCAGAGCGCGGTCCCGACGATGAAGAGCGCGAGCTGCGCCGTCCCGAGGTGGGTCAGCACGACGCAGTCGTGGGTCGTGAGGCCGCGCCGGTAGCGCGGCCGATAGAACACAGCCTGCGCGATGGGCGCGACGACCATCAAGAGCTCGCGCACACCGAGCACCCGCGTGAGGAACCCAACGGCGACGACGAGCGCGGAGAAGACCAGCAGCGTGTCGATGATCTTCCGCGCGACCTCCGGACCGTGCACGACCGGGTAGGTCGGGATTCCCTCGGCACGATCTCCCTCGAGGTCGCGCAGATCGTAAAGGATCTCGTAGGTGAGCTCGAAGGGGACGAAGAACACCGCGAGCAGGATCACGGTCGACCAAGGGACGATCCGCTCCCAGCCATTGGCCGCCAGCGGGTAGACGAAGCAGGTCAGCACGAAAAGGACGGACGACCCGAAGTTCTTGAAGAAGTAGATCTCCTTGAACCGCGACAGCCCCTTCGGCGTCGGGACCAACTTGTAGTTGTAGCCGAGGCCGATCAGCTGCACGGCGATACGGAACGGCGTGAGCGCCGGCCACATCAGGTGCGTGGCGACGAACGACGTCGCCATCAGCGCGATGGAGAAGACGGTGAGCCCGCGCTTCCTCCGCGCGACCCGCTCCGTCCCCGGGATCGCGTTCTTCAGATCCTCCTCGATGTCGGTGATGCGGTTCATCAGGTTGATGAGGAACCAGTCCACCGCGACGACGAGCGTGAGGAGCCATGGGCGTCGCCCGGTGAAGATGAGCCCGAAGGTCACCGTCGCCGCCATCGCGACGAGCATGATGTGATGGCGCGCGATCGCGAGCGCCTCGGTGACGAACCCCGGACTGCTCTCCGCCCTCGCCTCCGTTGCCACGGGCCAGAGCAGTACCACGGCCGCGCGTGCTCACCGCTCGAGAAACAAACAGGGAGACGGGGAGACGGGGAGAAGAATCAGAGATGATCGATCTGCCGATCATCGCTGATCCAGAGGATCTCCCCGTCTCCCTGTTTGTTCACCGGCCGACAGGACTAAATCAGCGACCTCGATTCTCGAACTCGGCGTACCTGATCGATTGAACACGGAGGCACGGAGGCACGGAGGCTCGAGAGTCTGCCGATCGCGACGCTTCGAGGCCTGTCCCCAGA
>JBKJQC010000232.1:0-4108 GCA_046593995.1 Polyangiales bacterium | reverse complement strand
TCTTTGTTCACCACGCCCTGCGCGTGGTAGCCGGCCCACGACGAGGCGGCGCGGCCCGGCTTGAAGACGTTGTCTTCCTCGCCGGTGACCACCACGACCTGCGACGCGTCGACCTCGCGGAAGATCGCGCCGTAGCTCTTCGGCGCGGTCGGATTCAAGAGCGCGCGGATCAGCGCGGACGCCGACTCCGACATGTTCATGAAGTACGCGGGCATCGCGTTGGTGATGATGTCCATGTACTTGGTGCCGCTCGGATCGTCTCCGTTGAGCGCCGCGCGCGTCTGCGCGAGGGCGCCGTCGACGTAGGCGTACGTGTCGCAGCCGTTCATGAAGAACATCTGGTACTTGCCGGGGAAGAACTTCCCCTTCTGCGAGAGCGCGCGGACGTTCGCGCCGAGGCCCGCGTGGCCGCCGTAGACGATGAGATCGGCGCCCGGCGAGAGCTCGGAGTAGCGCGCGTCGAACGCGGCGCCCGCGGTGCGCACGTTGTCGACGAGGAGCGTGACGATTTGCAGGCGGCGACCGTCGGGGAGCGTGGCCGAGAACGTGATGTCGGTCGCGGCGACACCGGGCGCGCTCGGCACCGCGGCCGGGACGGTCGTTGCCTGCGGGAACTGCGCCTTCATCGCGCCGATGAACTCGTCGTACGCGGCGATGCCCGCGTCGGCGTTGGTCGTCGCGCCGTCCTCGTACTTGCCGAAGATCGCGACGACGTTCAGCGCGCCGTCGCGCCAGACCTCGTGGTACTCGGGGTACTTCGCGACGCTGTTCTGTGTGCTGACGACCGCGGTCGCCGTCGTCTTCACGACGTCCCCCGCAGATGCCGCATCGGAGACTACGGGGCAGCCAAACGCCTTCGGGCGGTAGTGGTACCAGAAGTTGTCGGCGTTCGCGTGGCCGTCACCGTCGTCGCACGCGGTACCGTACTTGGTGACGAACGCGCTCTGCCCGGCGACGTCGACGCGGCGCGGGAGCGTGAGCGTGTACGACGTCGGCAGGTTGGTCTTGCTTCCCCAGGCGACCGGCAGCTTCACGCGGTAGCGGACGCGATAGAGCCCGCCGCCGATCGCCACCGTGGTGACGTTGGTCGCGCTGATCTTGTCGAGCCGCGCGACGCCGTTTTCGCCGTTGAACTGGCCGATCGTGAAGAGGAGCTGGGCGCGGATCTGGTTCGTGGCGTCGTACGCCGAGGAGGTGACGAGCTCGCCGTCGAAGCTGAAGTCCATCAGCGTCGCGACGTCGCTCGTGAACGGCTGCTCGTACTCGACGGACTCCCCCTCCGCTTCACCCTGATCCGCCGCGCCCTGGTTCGAGAGCGTGCAACCACCGGCGAAGACCGAGAGAACCCCGAGAGAGAGCAGCGCGAGCGACGTGGCGTTCATGATCGGCTCCTCGATGGGGTTCGATAAGCCCCAACGTGGGCAGATGTATGACATCCACCCCTGATATCGCGCAACACAAAAGTTCTGCTCGCGCAGAATCACGTGGAAACCCCGATTGAACACGGAGGCACGGAGGCGCGGAGGTTCGAGCAGTCTGCCGGTGCGTGCCCGAGCGCCTCGCCTCATACTCAGCGCAAGCGTTGCGGCCGGCCGAGAGCGGGGGCGAGGTGGGCGCACGCGCGCGGCAGCACAGGCTCGCCCTCCGTGCCTCCGTGCCTCCGTGTTCAATCGATTGCGACCACCACGTTCAATCCGATTGCGAGCAGCGCGCACCATTCGATACGCACGGAGGCATGCCCAAGAAGATCGCGCTGTTCTGGCCCGGTGACGCGCGGACCAAGCCCAACGAGCTCGCGATGCCGAGCATCCTCGCGGCCACCGAGCAGATGGAGCGCGCGCTGAAGAAGCTCGGGCGCGCGACGTATCGCGTCGAGCACGTGCTCGCGAAGCCGCACGAGGCGATCGAGCTGCTCGGGCCGATCGACGATCCGATGATCGGGGTGTGCACGCACTGGTTCTACGCGCCGCACACGACCGACGGCGTCGTCGGCAAGGACAACCCGCTGCTCCTCGCGAGCAACTTCTCGGGCCAGTGGCCAGGCCTCGTCGGCCTCCTCAACACCGGTGCCTCCCTCGAGTCGCTCGGCCGATCGTTCTCGCGCGCCTGGACGGCGAACCCCGACTTCAGCGCCGACGCCGCGTTCATGGAGCGGCTCGACGAGTGGTGCACCTCCGGTCGCATCCAGTACGGCGAGTCGCAGGTGCGTTACGCCGCGCCGATCGACGCGAAGGCGACGGCGCTCGCGCAGGCGGTCGCCGACGAGATCAAGAAGCGACGCATCCTCCTCCTGATGTTCGGCGACACGTCGATGGGCATGATCAACGGCTACTTCGGCCCGCGGCTCCTGGTGCAGCACGGGTTCACCGAGCACAAGATCGATCAGGCCTGGATCATCGACCGCGGCACCCGCATCGCGCAGAAGCGGATCGACGACGCGTTTGCGTTCGTGAAAGATCGCGGCCTCGAGTTCCACTGGGGCGAAGGCGCTTCGAGCGCGGGCGCCGGCGGCGCCGGGGACTTCGACGAGCGCGCGAGCAAGGAGCAGCTCCGCGACTACCTGGTGGCGCTCGATCTGATCGAGGAGTTCAAGGCCGACTGCCTCGGCTGGCAGTATCAGCTCGGGTTGATCCCGCTGCGGCCCCCGAGCGATCTCGCGGAGGGCTTGCTGAACTCGAAGTGCCGCCCCGAGTCGAACGGCGCACCGATCGTCTGCAGCACCGAGGCCGACCAGGGGAACGCCCTCCCGATGGAGATGCTCAAGCGCCTCCTGAAGAAGAAGGGTCTGCACGAGGCGGTGATGTTCCACGACGTGCGCTGGGGCGCGGAACATGATGGACGCTTCCTCTGGGTCCTCCTCAACAGCGGCTCCTGCGGCGCGTACGCGTTCAACCACGACCCCGACTCGCTGAAGGGCGCGCACTCCTTTCGTCAGCCGCGACTCTACTTCCCTACGCCGGGCGGCTCGTTCGCCGGCGAGTCGCTCCCCGGCAAGATGACCTGGGCGCGCGCGTACATCCGCAATGGCGTGCTGTGGATGGACATCGGCAAGGGGGAGGTCGTGAAGCTGCCGCCCGACGTGCGCGACGCGTGGTG
The DNA here is from genome assembly GCA_046593995.1 of Polyangiales bacterium. Taxonomy (GTDB): domain Bacteria; phylum Myxococcota_A; class Polyangia; order Polyangiales; family JADJMO01; genus JALHOE01. The sequence goes on along the minus strand of JBKJQC010000232.1, from coordinate 1,012 downwards.
GAAGGGCACCACGCCGGAGTGGCCCTTCATGGCCGCCGACATGGGCATCTCGCAGGAGACGCTCATGGCGCACTACCTCTCGAACCACGTCGCGGTCGCCTACGGGGACGTGTTCGGCGAGATGGTGGCGCTCTCGCAGGAGCTCGGGTTCCGCGTCCGGATCCTGGGGAACGTCTGATGTCAGGAACCTACCTTGGCATCGACGTCGGCACCGGCAGCGTCCGCGCAGGGATCTTCGACGAGCGCGGCGTGCTCCTCGGCTCGGGCGTGCGCGACATCCGCATCGGCCGGCCGCAGCACGACTTCGTCGAGCAGTCCTCGGACGACATCTGGCGCATGGCCGGCGAAGCCACGCGCACGGCGCTGAAGGAAGCAGGCCTCTCCGGCGACGCGATCCGCGGGATCGGCTTCGACGCCACGTGCTCGCTCGTCGTCCTCGACGAGAAGAATCGTCCCGTCACCGTGAGCCCGACCGGCGACGACGCGTGGGACGTCATCGTGTGGATGGATCATCGCGCCATCGATCAGGCGAACCGCATCAACGCGGGCAAGCACGACGTGCTCCGCTACGTGGGCGGGACCATCTCGCCCGAGATGGAGACGCCGAAGCTCTTGTGGCTGAAGGAGCACGCACCCGCGACGTGGAAGCGCGCCGCGCGACTCCTCGATCTGCCTGATTTCCTGGTCTATCGCGCGACGGGCGTCGACGTCCGCTCGCTCTGCACCACCGTGTGCAAGTGGACGTACCTCGGGCACGAAGGTCGCTGGGACGAGGCGTTCTTCCGCCAGGTGGGCCTGGGTGATCTCGCGGACGAGGGCTTCCGCCGCATCGGCACCGACGTCCGACCGATGGGCGAGCGCGCCGGTACGCTCACGCCGGAGGCCGCGGCCGAGCTCGGCCTCGTCGCGGGGATCCCGGTCGGCGTCGCGATCATCGACGCGCACGCCGGCGGCATCGGCACCATCGGCGCGGAGCTGCCAGGCGAGGGCGCCCCCGACGAAGCCGCGCTCG
>JBKJQC010000142.1:0-4245 GCA_046593995.1 Polyangiales bacterium | reverse complement strand
CTCTTATCGTCGCGCGACGCGAGTTTCGATCGAACTTCGACAGCCCGATCGGCTACGTCGTCATCGCACTGAGCCTCCTCGGCGTCGGCGCCTTCTTCTTCCGTGACTACTGGACGCTGAACCGCGCCTCGATGGGCCCGCTCTTCACCTGGCTGCCCTGGGCGTTCACCTTCTTCGTGATCCCGGCGATCACGATGCGCCTCTTCTCGGAGGAGAAGCGCACGGGGACGATCGAGCTCCTGATCACGATGCCGGTCCGCGACCGCGAGGTCGTCCTCGGGAAGTTCCTCGCCACGCTCGGCCTCGTCACCGTGCTCTGCGCGCTGACCATCAGCTACCCGCTGAGCATCTCGCAGCTCGGCAACCTCGACCCCTGGCCGGTCCTCGTCGGCTACGTCGGCGTGCTCCTGCACGCGAGCGCCGGCATCGCGATCGGCCTCTTCTTCTCGAGCATCACCGAGAACCAGATCGTCGCCTTCATGCTGACGTCGATCGTCCTGCTCGGCCTCTTCACGGTCGACTACCTCGGCGCCGCGGTCGGCGGGATCGTCGGCGACATCTTCGCCTTCATCAGCTTCCAGCACCGTCTCGCGCCGTTCGGCCGCGGTCTATTCGATTTCCGCAACGCCCTCTACTTCCTCTCCGTCGCTGCGTTCTTCCTGATGCTGACGACGCGCTCTCTCGAGAGCCGCAAGTGGAAGTGAGCCGCTCTTCCACGCGTGTGTGAAGAGCGCCCCCGAGCCTCGAGAAGAATCAAGGATCCGATATGTCCGACGACACCAAGAAAGACGACGAGACGAAGGGCACCACTCCCGAGAAGGAGAAGCCCGAGTCCGTGAAGCCGGCCGCCGATGCGACTGCCAAGCCGGAGTCCAAGCCGGAGCCCGCGAAGCCGGAGCCCGCGAAGCCGGAGTCCGTGAAGCCGCTCCCCGAGGTCCCCGCGGCCGTTCCCGGCGCGGCGAAGCCCGCGAAGGGCACGATGATGGGCCTCGGCCAGGCCGATCTCCCGAAGGACATCCAGGCCGCGATCGCCGCGTCGATCAAGGCCGACGAAGACAAGAACGCCGCTGCCAGGGCCGGCGAGGGCGAGAGCGCCGAGTCGGTCACCAAGATCGAGAGGCGCGTCTCGGAGCCTCCGGCGAGCGCGAGGCCGAAGCCGTCGCCGTCCGAAGAGGCCGAGGCCGAAGCCAAGTCCGCCGGACGCAAGAAGGTCGTCACCCCGGTCCCCGACGACAGCCCGACCGCCGCGCACACGCCGATCGCCAAGGCCGCCGACAGCAAGAAGACGGCCGACAAGAAGGGCCCCAAGGTCGCGACGGTCGACGTCAAAGACGAAGACGAAGACGAGGACGAGGCGCCGAAGAAGAAGCCCGCGAGCAAGACGGGCGCCGGGACTGGGAAGAAGGCCGCCGCCGCGGACGACGACGACGAGGACGAGGCTCCCGCGCGGGTCCGTCGCCCCGCCGCCGTCGCCCGTAAGGGCACGAGCGAAGGCGAAGGGCGTCGCACCCGTGCCTCGGGCGAAGCCGCCGGTCTCCTCGTGGTCGTGGGTGCGGCGCTCGTCGTCGGCAACCTCGCCATGCAGGGCGTGACGATGCGCCTCGACGCGACCCGCGAAGAGCGCTTCTCGCTCTCGAAGAAGGGCACCGCGCACCTCCTCTCGACGCTCTCGAAGCCGCTCCACATCCGCGTGTACGCGCCGGAGGGCCTCGCGACGGTCGACGCCTTCATCCGCGACCTCCGCGATCTCCTCAACGAGTACGTCCGCTACGGCAACAAGAACCTCAGCTACGAGGTCATCTACCCGGAGCGCCTCGAGGGGGAGCAGAAGCAGAAGGCCGAAGCCGACGCGCAGGAAGCGGGTCTGAAGAAGCAGATCCTCGGCGAGTCGAAGGGCGCTGGCTCGAAGTCAGGCACCATCGGCGAGGGCTTCCTCGGCATGGTCCTCACGTACGGCGGCGAGAAGGCCACCGTCGATCAGCAGGACGGCCTCGACGAGCGCAACCCGATGGGTCTCGAGTTCCTCATCTCGAACAAGATCCGCGAGCTGCGCGACAAGGAAGACAAGATCTCCCACAAGATCGGCTACCTCCAGGGGCACAAGGAGAAGGGCTTCCAGGAGCTGTCGCAGATCTTCGGGAAGTACTTCCCGTACTACAAGTTCGAGGCCGTCGATCTGAGCAAGGGCGAGAAGGACGTCGACAACTCGCTCGACGGTCTGATCGTCACCACGCCCGGCGAAGAGATCCCCGGCAAGGAGCTTCGTCGGATCGACAAGTTCCTCATGACCGGCAAGGCCGTCGCGGTCTTCGCGAACAACGTCCAGATCAAGGACGCCGATCCGTCGATGAACGCGACGTTCTCCGGCATGGGCGTCGAGAAGCTGCTCTCGGGCTACGGCATCGACTTCAAGAACGAGCTCCTCATCGACAAGAGCCAGTTCTGGACGCCGGTCCTCGCGGGTCCGGGCGGCATGGGCATCCAGCTCGATCCCTACCCGCTCCTCTTCATGGCGGACGGCTCGCGCGGCGACGTCACGTTCGACAACAAGTTCGCGCCGTTCTTCCGCCTCCCGCAGGTCGCGATCCCGTTCCCCACCGAGATCACGGTCGATCAGGCGCGCGCCGGCGGCTCCGGCGTGACCGTGCAGCACGTCGTGCGCACGACGCCGGGCATCATCACGGTCCAGGGAACGACGATCTCGCTCCACCCTGCCCGCGAGAAGCTCGGCAACGGCGCCTCGGGTCAGAAGGAAGAGAAGCGTCAGGCGACGATCGCCGTGAACGTCGAGGGCGCCATCAAGAGCTCCTTCAACGGTCCGGGCGAAGGCGTCGACGGCGTCCCGATGACCGCGACCGGCAAGGCGCGCCTCTTCGTCATCAGCTCCGGCGCGTTCTTCGGAAACCCCTTCCAGGAAGCCGGAAAGTCCCCCTTCGGCGGCATGATGCCCGGCATGGATCCGAACATGGGCTCCGACGAAGAGCTCATGCGCTACGCGCAGATCTACAACCGTGCGCGCATGTCGAGCTTCCTCGTCGCGAAGCAGACCTGCGACTGGATCTCGCAAGAGACCGACCTCCTCGCCGTCGGCGCCAAGCTGATGGCCGAGCCGGAGCTCACCTACCCGAAGAGCCCCGCCCCGACCCCGTCGCCCGACGAGAAGATCGACAGCGAGTCCTTCCGCAAGAAGAAGCAGTCCTGGATCGACGGCATCAAGGCCGCCCAGCGCTTCACGCAGTGGGGGAACATCTTGTTCGCCCCGTTCGTGATCGGGCTCATCGCTGCTTGGCGCTTCTCCTCGCGCGATCGCCGCCGCGCCGCCGTCAAAATCTGAAGAGGTCTAGGGTCTAGGGTCTAGGGTCTAGGGTCCAAGCAACCCGAGACGCGGACATGTCGACCCTGGATCATGCAGCGGTTCACGAACCTCAAGGTCTGGCAGGAAGCTCACTCTCTCGTTCTCGACGTCTACCGCCTCAGCCGAGGGTTTCCCTCGGAGGAACGTTACGGTCTCACCTCGCAACTGCGACGCGCAGCGCTGTCGGTACCGACCAACATCGCGGAAGGCTCGAAGCGACGCTCAAATGCCGAGTTCGCAAGGTTTCTCAATATCGCCGAGGCCAGCCTCGCCGAGAGCGAGTACCTGCTGATGGTCGCCCGGGACCTCGACTACGCGGAACGCGCAGTGTGCGACCGACTCGACGGACAGACGACGCGACTGGCGAAGCAGCTCAATGCACTCCGACTCCGCGTCGAACGCGAGGTCCCTCTCAGACCCTAGACCCTAGACCCTAGACCCTAGACCAAGCATGACGACGACCACCACTTCCTCGAAGATGACGCAGATCTACATCGGGCTCGGCGCGCTCGCGCTGCTCGGCGGTGTCTACTGGATGCAGCACAAGCAGGAAGCGGCGACGACGAACACTGCGTTCACGCAGGGCTCCAAGACGGGGTCCGCGCCGCAGATCAAGGTCGTTCCCGAGGAGATCGATCGCCTCACGCTCAAGGCGAAGGACAAGCCCGAGATCGTCCTCGAGAAGAAGGACGGCAACTGGGGGATGGTCTCGCCGACGCCGGGTGCGCGCATCCAGAAGACTTCGGTCGACGATCTGCTCAACGGCTTGAAGGGGCTCACCTTCAAGGACCAGATCGCGAGCGGCCCGCAGAACTTCGCCGCCTACGAGCTCGAGGACGGGAAGGGCATCCACGTGGTCGCGGCCAAGGGCGGCGCGGCCGTGGTCGACC
>JBKJQC010001296.1:0-4268 GCA_046593995.1 Polyangiales bacterium | reverse complement strand
CCTGGACCGCGACGCACGTCCCGACCTTGCCGCTGACATCGCACGCCTCGCAGGTGCCCGCGCAGGCGACGTCGCAGCACACGCCGTCGACGCAAGCATCGCTCGCGCACTGCCGCTTCGTCGTGCACGCCGCAGCCGTGGCCTGCCGGGCGACGCACACCGACGACTTGCAGTAGCTCGCGTCGTCGCAGTCTCCGTCCGCGGCGCAGCTCGTGAGGCACTGACCGACGAAGCAGGCGTAGAGCGGACACGTGCGTCCGCTGCGCGGGGATCCGTTCACCGGGAGGCACGTCCCCGCGGAGCCTGGCTCGTTGCAGGCCTGACACGGCAGATCGCATGCGCTCGTGCAGCACACGCCTTCGACGCAGAACCCGCTCGCACAGTCGGCGCGCAGGGTGCAGACGCCACCGTTCGGTATCGATGTGAAGAGCTCCGCCGTCGATTGCTCCTGCGGCTGTCCCGCCCCCGTGAGCACGTATCCGCCGCTGATCAGCGCACGCCCGCCGGGGAGACCGACCATGGCGTGGTTCACTCGTGGGACGATCATCGGACTCGCGGGAAGCCAGGTCGCCGCCGACGCGAGGAACACGTCGGCGAACGTCGTCGTCCTGCCGGTGCCGTCGCGCCCTCCCGTGACGAGGAACCGTCCATCACCGAGCGCGGCGATCGACGGCTCCTGAACGGCAAGCCGCAGCGTCCCTGCGCTGGTCCACGTGTTGGCTATCGGATCGTAGATCTCGGCGCTCGACAGATGTCCGAGGGTCGCGCTGTTCCCGCCCGCGACCAGCACCCTGCCGTCCGGGAGCGCCGCGGCGACATGGTAGCGGCGGTGCGCCGACAACGATGCCGCGAGCGTGAAGGTATTGGTCGCCGGATCGTAGATCTCGGTGGGCGAGGCGTTCGTCATCGTGTTGCAGTACCCGCCGACCAGGAGGACACGGTGGTCCGAGAGCACGGTTGCGGTATGGCCCACGCGTACCGAGGCGGGGGTCGCTGCCGAAGACCAGCTGTCGTTCACCGCGTCGTAGATCGCCGCGGCGCGAGCATTGCAGTCCCATTCGCCGCCGGTGACCAGGATCCGACCGTCGGCGAGCACCACCATCGCGTGCTGCCCGCGGCCGTCGTCGCTCGCCCCGGCGGTCCACTGCAGGGTGGCTTCGTCGAACAGCGCCGTGGTTCCGACCTTCGCGGTCGTGGTCCCGAAGACGAGGACCTTCCCGTCCGCGAGCGTGATGGACTTCGCGGAGACCCGCGCCTGCGCGGGCAAGACCGTCGAGGACCACGCGGAGGTCGCCGGGTCGAAGATCTCCGCCGTCGATCCGTTGTCTGCCGGCGCCGCGAGCACCTTCCCCGACGGGAGCACGTGGAGCCCGTGAGACCCGCGCGTGACCGTCATCGTGGGGAGCGCGGTCCACACCGGGTCGATCGCGATCGGGAAGGTGAGCCCCGTGGGGTCCAGCGCAATCTCGACCTCCGCGCGATCGGGCCCGAGGTCGTGCGCGACCATCCGCGCCGCGCGACGAACGCCCCGAGCATCGACCGCGAAGGGCGCCGACATCATGAGGCGCGGCGCGCCCCCTTCATTGGCGAGCACGAGTCGATCGCCGTGGGTGCGCAGCGCGGCCAGGGGCGTCTTCCATGCGATCGCGTAGCGCGCGACCGTCGGCGCCGCGGGGCCGCGGAGGATGCGCGTGTCTTCGTAGGAGATCCCGTCGAACGTGTGGACGAGATCGGTGCTCGGCGCGACGGACTTCACGAGCACCGCGCCGCCCATCCTGAGCGGCGGCGCGGCGGACGTCGTGATCAACGACCAGGTCATCGATCCGCCCCCCGCGATCTCGAGCCGCACCTGGTGCCCGCGCTCGCGCGCGACGAACGCGGCAAGCGTCGCGCCGCGAGCGCTGTGCGTCGCGTCGAAGCGTGATCGGCCGATGACTCCGTCGAGCCAAGCGTGATCCGTCGTCGCGGCGGCCCGGAACTGGTGGTCGACACGACGTTCGCTGCCGCACGCAGCGAGGAGCACGGCAGCCGCGAGTAGCGATCTCAACCGGCACCCGCGCATCAATCCCCCTTCGGAGCAGAGGACCACCGACGCCGCAGGCGTGCAATGCCGCGGAGACTCTTTGCGTCCTACGGAGCAATCGTGGCTCGTGAACGGCTCGGAGGTCACGACCCAACGGCGGGTCCGGACGGACCTAGGACGACCCCGGCGGACGGCACGAGACGTTGCATTTCCAGACGTTCCACATTCGCCCGCATCGATTCGAACCCTTCCGGATTCGCGGATGATTTCAGCCTGATATCGCGGCTTCGGTCGCTCGCTGCGAAGCGTTGCGAATGAGCGCTGGCGGGCGTGATGCGCTGAGGGGGGCGACCTCTCGCTACCCCCCCCGACGACGCCAAACAACGCGCGCAGGTGTTCGCGTTCGATGGTCGATTACCAGAGGGAGTTCGATCCGACGGAGGACGTGGGCCAGCACTGCGTGTTCCTCTACAAGTTCAAGGGACGACTCGTGCGACGGTTCGCGTCGAAACCATGACCGGCTGTACCGCGTTCGCGATGGAGCGCATCGGCGGCGCTCGGTCTTCATGTTGCGCTCACCCGCAGGGGTTCGATGGGTGATCTGCGCGGCCGCCCCCGTCCGTCCGCGCACCCGATCGCCGATCGACCGCGATTTCCAGGGCGCCGTCTCGGAACTTCGGCTTCGAATCCCGTTGGGGACGCGACTTGCTAGAATGCGTGCATGATTGTGCGCGCACAGGTTCGGAAGGGACGGCTTCTGCTGGACGAGCCGACCGACCTACCCGACGGCGCGGAGGTCGAGCTCGAACTGGTCGAGGACGTGCTGGCGGATGAAATGGATGCCGAGGAGCGCGAAGCGCTCGAAGCCTCGATTGCGCGCGCGCGCGAACAGGCAAGGCGCGGCGAGGGCATCGACGGTTCCGCGTTCATCGCGAAGCTCCGCGCGCACCGTCGATGAAGCTTCGGATCGAACCGGAAGCCGTCGACCGCATCGAAGCGGCACGGACATGGTGGTTCGAGAATCGTGAGAGCGTCAGCGCCACTCGTCGACGAGTGATGCGACCAAAGCAGTCCAGCCGGTCTGGTGCGAAGCGCCCAACCCCTCGCCGGTGTCGCCGTGGAAGTACTCGTGGAAGAGCACGAGGTCGCGGAAGTGCGGGTCGTCTCGGTAGCGCGCGTCGTTGCCGTGGATCGGGCGGTGGCCGTCCGGACCGGGGAGGAACATCGAGATCAGGCGGTTCGAGAGCTCGCGCGCCATCTCGGGGAAGGTCTGCTTTCCTCCGGGAAGATCGAGCACGAAGTCGTTCCCGAACGCGGTGCCGAGCTTTCGCAGGGACTCGACGAGGAGGAACGAGGTCGGCATCCAGATCGGGCCGCGCCAGTTGCTGTTGCCGCCCTTGATCTTCGAGACGGCCTCGGCCGGCTCGTACCCCACGTGTCGTCCGTCGAGCACGAACGGGTTGCGCGCGTGCGCCTTGGAGAGGCTGCGGACGCCGTGCGGCGCGAGGAACTCGTTGGGATCGAAGACGCGGCCGAGGATCCGGCGGAGCTGCGACTGATCGAGGATCGTGAGCACGTGGGAGGTCTTCCCGTCACGCGTCACGGTGTGCACCACGTCGGAGACCATGTCCTTCCGGTGCTCGAGGATCCAATCGAGGCTCCTCTTGAACTCGGTGAAGGGCTCGATCCAGTCGCGCTCGAGGCGTTCGACCGCGAAGAGCGGGATCAGCCCGACGAGCGAGCGCACGCGGAACTTGTGGTGGCTGCCGTCGGGGAAGCGGAGCACGTCGTAGAAGAAGCCGTCCTCGTCGTCCCACAGGGCGAAGTCCGACGTGCCCATGGTCTTGAGCGCGCCCGCGACGAGCGTGTAGTGCTGGAAGAACTTCGTCGCGAGGCCTTCGTAGACCGGGTTCTCCTTCGCGAGCTCGAGCGCGATGCGCATCAGGTTCAGGCAGAACATCGCCATCCACCCGGTCGCGTCGGACTGCTCGAGGACGGCGCCCTGCAGTCGCTCGCTGCGATCGAGGACGGTGATGTTGTCGAGCCCGAGGAAGCCCCCCTCGAAGACGTTGTTCCCCTCGCGATCGACCTTGTTCACCCAGTTCGCGAAGTTAACGAGCAGCTTGTGGAAGCAGCGCTCGAGCCAGGCGCGATCGCTCGTGCCGTTCCGCAGGCGGTCGATGTTGAAAACAAGCCACACCGCCCACGCGTGCACCGGCGAGTTGAGATCGCTGAACTCCCACTC